>JALSQY010000193.1 GCA_026985035.1 Methylothermaceae bacterium | reverse complement strand
ATGAATCGTCCCCATTGGCTGATATCCGCGGCGGCATTTGTCATTATCCTGGCGGGGGTGCAGGCGGCGGCTTCTTTATTGACGCCTTTTTTGTTGTCCGTTTTTATTGCCATCATTGGCTGGCCCATTCTGGATTGGTTGCACCGTCGGGGTTGGCCGTGGGGATTGGCGATTCTGACCGTGGTTTTGGGGTTGTTGGTGATCATGATGTTGATGGGAGTATTTGTCGGTAAATCCATCGACAGTTTCATCGCCAATCTCCCCTTTTATCAAAGCCGCCTGCGCGAGAATACCGTTGGCTTGTTCGAGCACTTGCAACGTTATGGCTTCAACGCTTCCTATGACGTGATCGAGCAATACACCGATCCCGGCAAGATCATGCAGTTTGCCGGCAAGATGCTCACCGCCCTGGGGGGCGCCTTCACCAATACGGCCTTGATTCTGTTCTATGTGGCGTTTATTTTCCTGGAGGCGGTGATTTTGCCGGACAAGCTCAAAATGGCGTTTGGCGATTCCCGCTTTGCCGCCCGTTTTGAAGATTTCTTTACCAAATTGCGCCGCTATCTCAATCTGAAAACCTTGATCAGCCTGGCCACTGGTGTGGCGGTGGCATTATGGTTGTTGGTGATAGGCGTGGATTACCCCATCCTGTGGGGCGTCGTGGCGTTTGTTTTTAATTTTATCCCGAATATCGGTTCCTTCATCGCGGCGGTGCCGGCCATTTTATTGGCGCTGGTGCAATTGGGCTTGGGGCCGGCCTTTTACACGGCACTGGGCTATTTGGTCATCAATACCATTATTGGCGGCATCCTCGATCCGCGGATAGTGGGGAGCGGCTTGGGGCTGTCCACGTTGGTGGTCTTTCTTTCCCTGATGTTTTGGGGCTGGATTTTGGGGCCTGTGGGAATGTTTTTGTCGGTTCCCATGACCATCATTGTCAAAATGTTTTTGGAAAGCCATCCAGAAACCCGCTGGATTGCGATTTTATTAGGGTCCGGCAAGGAAATTACGGCAATGACGGACGAACAAGCTTCTCGATGATGCAGATTGGCAATCGACAGAAAAATCCAGTAGCCAATGCCAGCAGTGATATTGCTACGGTGCCGTTAATTTCAATTCCAGGGCCACTGGGTTGCCGCCGAAGGATGCTTGCCTGCGGATTTCTTCTTGCACCACGAAAACCCGGTTGGCGGGCAGTTTACCCTGTCGGGTGAGGTTGTGCACAATGGCGGTGGCGCGGTTGCGGGCCAGCTGTTGCAGATCCAGATCGGTAACGGGAATTTGCGCCAAGAGCTTTTGTTTTGCTGTCCGGTAGTATTCGTCGGGGATGATTGCTTCGCCGGAGGCGGTTTTGACCGGTTCCGGATCTTCCGCGCCTTCAACATCGTCCAGGTAATATTCCACCAGAAAGGCTTTGATTTCGTCATCGCTCAGGGTCACGGCGCCAGGTCCCGCCGGAGCGCCTTCCGTGCCTTCGATATCGTCCCACTTTTCCCTCCGCATCCGGGCCAGGAGCCGGTTTTCCGCCATGGTGTGGCGGTCGGCAGGGTCAAGGGCAATGCCTTTGACTTCTACCACCAGCTTGGGACGGGATTGCAGCGCCTGGCCGATTTTGACCAGCTTTTGCACTTCTTGTGGAGACAACGCGGCCGAACCCGATGGAAAGGTGATGTGGCCAGGGTCGCCGCCGCCTGGCCCAACCAGCCCGCCAATCAGGCTGAAGGGGGAGGTGGCGGCCTTGGTGAGCAGATTGAGCAGCACTTGACCGATCAATCTGCCGATACTGAATTTAGGATCATCCAGGCTGCCGCTCACAGGCAGATTCAAATCGATGACTCCGTTTTGGTCCTGCAACAGGCCGATGGCCAGCTTGACGGGCAAGGACACAGCATCGGGACTGTCGATTTTTTCTCCCAGTGTCAGCTGATCAATGACCACCTGGTTGCGGGCTTCCAGTTTCTTGTCCTGGATTTTATAGGCCACATCCAGGGTGATTTTGCCCTTTTCAATGGCATAGCCGGCGAAATGCGCCATGTAGGGCGTGACGGCGGTCAAATCCGCGCCGTCCACTTTCAACTGGATATCGAGAAAATCCTCGATGTCGAAAGGTTTCAGGCTACCCTCGATCCGCACCGGTGCCAGCTGGTTGACTTTGCCCGCGATCCGCACCGAAGCGGTTTGCCGCGTATTGGTGGAAATCTTGTCGATGCCCCCGTTGAGCTGACTCATGTTGAGCACGAACGGCATCACCAGCGACTGGTCGGAAAACATGGCCGCCGCGTTTTTGATTTTGACCGAGCCAATCGTAACCGGCAGGGGTGCTGCCCCTTTTTTCTTTTTGGGCGGAGGTTTCTTTTTGGGCGGAGGCGCATTGTTCTTTTTGCTTGCCTGCGCGGGGAAAATGTCGTTCAAATTGGTGGTTTTGTCTTTATGGATGATAAAGCGGTTGTAGAGCCCGTCGGAAATGACGCTGCGGACGGAGACTTTCATGGGGGCAAAGTCAACCGCCAGGCCATTGACGTTCAATGCCCGCCATTTCAGGAAATCTTTTTGCTTTACCGTATCCACGGTATGCAGGCGGGCAATGCCCGTGTTGCCCTTGAAACTGCCCACAGGCTTGCCGTTTTTGCCCAACCCGAGATCCAGCTTGCCGCTCAGGTGGAAATCGCCCTTTTTCAGCCGCAGTTTGGCGAAATCGTTGATATAGGGCTGAAGCGAGTCCAGGGCGATGCGGTCGGCATTCAAGTCCAGATTGAGTTTAAGCGGGTCTATGACAACCGGCCCCCTGGCGGAGAATTTGCCCTTCTGGTTGATGGTGACATCCAGGGCCAGCCGGGCCTGGTTTCCCGGCGTGGTGCGGAAATTCTCCAGGGTCAGGTGGATGGGGCGCAGGGAAAAACGGGCGGCGGGGGTTGTGTTTTGGTCGGCCAGTTCGAAGCGATAGTCGTCCAGGGCGATGTGATTGACCGTGATGGACCAGGCCGGTCCAGATTCAGCCGGGGCGGGTTTGGG
>JALSQY010000192.1 GCA_026985035.1 Methylothermaceae bacterium | reverse complement strand
TGGTCCGTAGTAATGGATGGTGAGGATAAAACGTACAATTATCAAATGGACGTCGTAATTAGTCTGTGGAGATTTGGGCTAATCGATGCTGATCGGCTCTAACAAATGCGCGCAGTCCGCCCCTTCGGGGCTCGGACGCCGCAAACAGCGCGGCGCCGCTGGCGCAAGTCGTTATGTGCCAGGAAAACCATGAGTCCCACAGTATTCAGGGAGAGAGGTTACAGATTTTTCTTCTTCTCGAAAGAAGAAGAACGGATACATGTGCATGTCATATCCGGAGAAGGGGAGGCTAAGTTCTGGCTTAGCCCTGAAATCGAATTGGCGAAGAATTACGGATTCGGTAGAAAGCAACTGAAGGAAATCGAATCATTGATAGAGGTTCATTACAATGAGCTCATTAGCGCGTGGCGAAAACATTTCGAGCGTTGAGGTAACGAATATCTCAGCGCATGGTCTATGGATTCTTGCACATGGGAAGGAGCTATTTTTGCCCTATGAACAGTTCCCATGGTTCAAAGAGCAAAAAATATCATCTGTTTTAAGGGTAGAGGAAGTTTCTCCAGGGCATTTCTATTGGCCGGACTTAGATATCGATTTAACAGAAGAAATCATTGAGCATCCAGAACGTTTTCCTCTGTCAGCAAAAAGCACATAACAATGCGCTTCAGCCGACCGCTAACGCGGCGGCTGAGCTTATCGTTATGTTCCGAAATTCTGATGAGTGGTAGTCAAACACAATCTGGTACATACATCATTAACGGCATTGAATACAACGAGCCACAGGTTCCTTTGTCATTAATTAAGGCTATGGAGGAAAAATGGGCTGCAAGACTTCGTGACAAAGGCGCTGTTCGTCTAAGCGCGGTCGAATATTATCAGTCGCTTGAACATCCAGAACTTGGAGATAACAATGAGGCTAAGGGGGTTTTAAGGGTGGACGGGCATGAAATGAAAGCCGGCTCAGCAAATGAGGTATATATTTGGTGTGCAGCTACTTCCGATGCGCCATATAGTAAATTGAAAGGTCTATATAGTTCTTATAACTCAATCCTGCATGTACGAGACGTCGCGGAGTTTGTCAGAAGAATATTATCTGCCGCACGAGATAATGGATATCGCCTTTATCCGCACCTCGGAAAGGTAAATTATAATAGGGGAAAAGAAGTATCAATAGATGTGCTTAATGGGCAAAAATTTCATTACAACGTATTCCAAAAAAGCCCAACGTATGCACATCAGAAGGAATATCGTCTATCGTTCACTAACGTTTCGAGGGAGCGTATAGGGAATAAGCACATAGATCTAGAGATCGGAAATTGTAGGGACATCATAGATGTCGAAACATAACAATCACATCAAGTCGTTCGCTTCGCTCACTGCGACGCCGCAAAGCGGCGCGCCTTATGTGAAACGTTATACGCTAAAGGACAAATAAGTGGCATTACTCGCAGAAGAACTTGTTGAGGAATGGCTGAATAGGCAAGGATATTTCACTATTAGAGGAATAAAGCTGGGGGTAGATGAGATTGATCTCCTGGCGGTAAGGTTTGTGGCTGATGGTGTGGTGGAATATCGGCATATCGAAGTACAAGCCTCCATGCGTCCTGTTAGCTATATATCAAGAGTTCCTAAAGAAATTCAAAGGCAGGGTAAGGCGGCGAACAGCGCATCAAGGAATGATGATGAACTTATTCAAGGCGTAAAAGAATGGGTTGAGAAGAAATTCTTTAAGCCCAAGAAAGCAAAGTTGTTCGGATCATTGGCTCCCGTCAAATGGTCATCTGAGCTTGTGTTAAATAATGTAAAGTCTGAAAACGAGGTTAAGGAACCTCTGATTTATTCATCGATTCGTCCATAATATGCCTTATCCATTGACCCACTACGACGGAGCTGCGGAATGCGCCAACAGACTCTTGCCGAAGAAGGTTTCGAGAAGTATCGCAAACCGACCCGCCGGGAACAGTTTCTCGATGAGATGGACCGGATTATTCCCTGGGCGGAACTGTCGGCAGTAATTGAGCCATTCTATCCCAAGGGTAAAGGCCGGGGCCGGCCGCCCGTGGGTGTCGAGCGCATGCTGCGTATCCACTTCCTGCAACACTGGTTCAACCTGTCGGACCCGGCGGTGGAGGAAGCGCTGTATGATTCGCGGGCGATGCGCCGGTTCGTGGGCATCGACCTGGGTCGGGATCCGGCGCCGGACGAGACGACGATCTGCAAATTCCGGCACCTGCTGGAGCGCCATAACTTGGGAGACCGGCTGTTTGCGCTGATTGCCGAGTACCTTCAGGAGAACGGTCTGAAGGTCACCACCGGCACCATTGTGGACGCCACCATCATCAGTGCGCCGAGTTCGACCAAGAACAAGGACCGACAGCGGGACCCGGAGATGCACCAGACGAAGAAGGGCAACCAGTGGTACTTTGGGATGAAGGCGCACATTGGCGTGGACAGCCGGACCAAGCTGATCCATTCGGTGGCCGCCACGGCGGCCAATGTACATGACAGCCAGCTGCTTGCGAACTTGCTACATGGCGGGGAGACCCGTGTCTGGGGTGATTCGGCCTACACCGGACAAAGCGAGGTGATCCGCAAGCATGCGCCGAAGGCCAAGGACTTTACCCAGAAGAAGGGCAGCCGCCACCGATCCCTGACGGACGAAGAACGTGCGAAGAATCGTGCCAAATCGAGAGTTCGTGCCAAGGTTGAACATCCTTTCCTGATCCTCAAGCGCGTGTTTGGCTTCAACAAGGTCCGTTACCGGGGTCTGGACAAGAACGCCAACGGGTTGTTCGTGGCTTGTGGGCTGGTCAATTTGTACATGGCGCGAAGGCGACTGGCATGCCTGACGTAGGGTTCGTGTGCCTGAAATCCGCCGGGAGACCAGAATATCGGAACAATCGGCGCAATATCGGGCCTGACAGCACCGAATAACGCGCATTCGTAGTTCGATTTCCTGATTCACCGAGAAATGCATCAAAATCTTGCTCTCAGCATGAATAGATCAGACCTTCC
>JALSQY010000191.1 GCA_026985035.1 Methylothermaceae bacterium | reverse complement strand
TAGACATTTTGAAAATCCTCGAAAGGGTAATTTTCCGGAATGTGGATGGTTTTGGATATGGCGTTGTCCACATGTCTTTGCAGCACCGCTTGCATGGTCAAATGCGCGTCTGGAGAAAGCTCAGTGGTGGTGACAAAAGTCGGGGGAGGCGGCTTGCCGGGATTGTTTTGCCGCCACAACCGGTAGGCGGCGTCTTCCACTTCCACCATCCGGCACTCGTTGCCCGCCAATTGAATCCGGCGCAAGTAGCGGAAGGAAAACACCGGTTCCAAACCGCTGGAGACGTTGCCCGCCAGCAAACTGATCGAACCGGTGGGCGCGATGGCGGTCAGGTGGCTGTTTCGCAGGCCGTGTTTGGCAATGGCATTGCGGATCTCATCAGGAAGCCTGGCAATAAAGGCCCCATCCAGATAACGCCCGGCTTCGAATGCGGGAAAAGCACCCTTCTCCCGCGCCAATGCCACAGACGCCCGGTAAGCGGTATGGCAGATAACCGCCATGATTTTTCCGGCCAATTCTCTGGCGGCATCACTATCGTAGTGGAGCCCCAACATAATCAACACATCCGCCAACCCTGTCAGACCCAAGCCAATGCGCCGGGTGCGCCGCGCCTGTAGCTTTTGCCGGGAAAGAGGAAAG
This sequence comes from Methylothermaceae bacterium, assembly GCA_026985035.1. Taxonomy (GTDB): domain Bacteria; phylum Pseudomonadota; class Gammaproteobacteria; order Methylococcales; family Methylothermaceae; genus Methylohalobius. Next base: position 13,316 of record JALSQY010000191.1, on the reverse strand, counting down.
CGCGACAGATCAATCACGTTATCGAGAAAACGCACCGCCACTGGCACCAATGTTTCAATGGCCTGCAGATCCAGACGGGCCTGCGGGGTGAAGGGATCGCAGATGAATTGGACTAAATTGATGGAGCCCAGATTACAAGCTCCGTAAGGGGGCAAAGGGATTTCCGAGCAGGGATTGGTGGTATGGATCTTCTCGCAGTAATACAAATTGTTGAGGTGGTTGATGCGGTCAATGAACAACACCCCGGGCTCTGCCACATCATAAGTCGCCCGCATCAGCTGGCGCCACAAATCCCGCGCCCGCAGGCGCTTCAGTATCTTGCAAGGGACCGGCCCGTGGTAGCCGGGCCATTCGCGAAGCACGCTGCCGTTTCCCACCTCATCGGCCAATGCGGCTTGAGGAAATACCAACAACCATTCTTCATCCCTTTCCACTGCCGCCAAAAAATCGTCCGTCACCTTCACCGACAGGTTGAAATTGCGCAGAACGTTGGGATTGCGCTTGGCTTCGATGAATTCCTCGACATCGGGATGATCGCAGCGCAAAGTCGCCATCATGGCGCCCCGGCGGCTGCCGGTGGATAAGAGGATGGCGCAAGTGACATCCCAAATGTGCATGAAGGACACCGGGCCAGATGCAACGCCGCCCACGCTTCGGGCTGGCGTCCCCCTAGGACGCAGGGTGGAAAAATCATACCCGACGCCGCCGCCGTGCTGCATGGTCAAGGCCCCTTCCTTGAGGGATTCGAAAATCCCGTCGAGGGAATCCTCGATCAACCCCATGGCAAAGCAGTTGAACAACGTGACTTGTTTATGAGTGCCCGCCCCGGCGAGTATCCGCCCGCCGGGCAGGAACCGGAAATTTTCCAGAAGGGAATAAAACCGCCGGACCCAATAAGTTGCGTCCTTTTCAACACTGGCGACGGCTGAGGCCACCCGGTGCCAGGTATCCTCGATATTCGCCTCGCCGTCGGCCCGGTATTTGGTTTGCCAGACCAAGCGGGAGATTTCCGGTGCTGTATTTATCCCATTGCTTTATCTATCCCATGAACGGGTCATCGCATTAAATGATATCCGCTCAATCCCGGAACAGCCAGGAGAAGGCAACTTATAAAGCACCCTTCAAGTTAGAGAATCTCTGACTCAATCAGAAGCTCCTTGGGATGTCAGTATGCCGCAATATTATTCTCCTGCGTTCTGGAGGATGTCACAAAAAGCGACACCCTCTTCTGAGAATAGAATAATACCCCGGAGCCGCCCTTCAATTTCTTTCGTATTCCGCCACCACCGTGGTATAAATCCCGCCACGGACGTTGAATTTGGCTTCTACTTTCATCCACCGGGGTTGGCAAGCATTGACCAGATCATCCAAAATCCGGTTGGTGACTGCTTCGTGAAAAGCCCCTTGGTCCCGGTAGGACCAAATGTAAAGCTTGTAGGACTTGAGTTCGACACAAAGCTGGTCAGGGATGTATTCGATGGTTATCACCGCGAAATCCGGCTGTCCTGTCTTGGGACACAAGCAAGTGAATTCCGGGGTCTCGATACGAATCGTGTAATCACGATCCGGGTTAGGGTTGGGAAAGGTTTCAAGTTTGGTGCTCGGTTGGGTTGTCATAGTCAATCAAGCGGCATGAGGCCAATGAACAATCTCGACTTCGGCTTCCTTTTTCCTGGCCTCTTGCACAAGCTCCTCCAGTTTCTTTGCCGTCTTCTGTTCAAGCCAGCTTTCTCCACATTGCTCACATACCTTGGCCGGTACTTTGCGAACCACTATCAGGCAGGATTCAAGATCAGCCGTGAAGGTGGTTTCGCCCAACATCTTCTGTCCGCCACACAAAGGGCAAAGATCCATTGAATTCATTATTTCCTCGTTTTCCAATCTGATTCAAACTTGTCCAGGCTGGGACGGTAAGCTGTGATGACATGACAAACAGCACTATTGTCATCAAATGCCACAACCACATGCAAAGGCTCGTGACCGGCGACATGGAGCAGGAGGCAAGCAGGCACCGGATGGGCTTCGGGATAAAATTCCACCATCTCCCCTTCCAAAATAGCCTTCTCCACAGAATCCATGCGAATCCCTCTTATCACCAGCCGTTCCAGTGCGTGCTGCTTCCATTCGATTCTTCCGGCACGGACCACCTGGCGTAAATTTGGAAGCCAGTCTTCCCCCATAATTTCCATTTCCAGTGTCTACGGACGCTTATCCGTATCATGAAACACTCGGAGACCGGTTTCAAGGGAAGGTTTTGAGGTTTTTCCAGGATCAAAACGGCACCCTCTGGATTCTCTGAACAAGTCATCCCGGACTTGCCAAAGAACGAAAATCAAAGTCAATCACTATAAACCATTGACTTTGACAGCATATCCATGTACCAAATCAGTTTCACACCCATGCCCTGAGACCATAGATCATTGAATTGGGATTTTTCACCAGTCCCTTGCGTATAATACGGTTTTTCTAAACTTTCGTCAGCGTCGGCGTCAATCACAAACTCTTTGACTATTCATGCGCCTGGAAAAAATCAAACTCGCCGGCTTTAAATCCTTTGTCGAGCCCACGACCATTGTTTTCCCCAAGCGGCTGATCGGCATTGTCGGCCCCAACGGCTGTGGCAAATCCAATATCATCGACGCGGTACGTTGGGTAATGGGAGAAAGTTCGGCCAAACACCTGCGGGGCAGCGCGATGGCGGATGTGATTTTCAACGGTTCGACCAGCCGCAAACCAGTGGGATTGGCCAGTGTGGAACTGATATTCGACAATAGCGAAGGCCGCCTGGGCGGTGAATACGCCCGCTACAACCAAATCGCCCTCAAGCGCCAGGTCAGCCGGGACGGGCAATCGCAGTATTTTCTCAACGGCACCCGTTGCCGCCGGCGCGATATCATGGATGTGTTTTTGGGTACCGGCCTGGGTCCCAGAAGCTATGCCATAATCGAACAGGGCATGGTGTCCCGTTTTGTGGAGGCCAAACCGGAAGAATTAAGGCTATTCATCGAGGAAGCCGCCGGCCTTTCCAAGTATAAGGAACGCCGCCACGAGACCGAGCTGAAAATCCAGCACACCCGGGCCAATCTGGAACGGCTGGAAGACATCCGCAGCGAACTGCAAACCCAGGTCAAGCGCCTGGAACGCCAAGCCAAAAAGGCAGAAAAGTACCGTAAGTTACAGCAGGCCATTCAGCAACAGCAGCAAGAATTACTGGCCATCAGGTGGCGCGAGGCCAATGCCACTCATCAAGACCATCAAGGCAAAATCCAGCAGCTGCAACAGGAGGTTGACGGCAAAACCGCCGCTCTTCACGAGTTGGAACAGAACTTAACCCGCCAGCACCAATCCGTAGAAGAAACCCAACACCAGCTCCACGACTTGCAAGCCCAACTGTATGAATTAAACAGCGCCATCGGCCGCTGCGACCAGACCATCCAACACAACCAAAAAACCCTGGAAGAACGGGAAAAGAGCCTCAAAGCCTGGCGGGAAGAATTGCAACGTCTCGAAGCCGCCAGCCAGCAGGACCGGCAACAACAGGCATCCTATCAAACCCAGAGCCGGCAATTGGAAAAGGAGCTGGCAAAAGCCCGTATTGATGAAAAAACCGTCTGGAAGCAACGGGAGCAGGAAGAAAAACACTGGCATCGGCTGCGCCGGGAGTTTGCCCAAAAACGGGATGAATTGAGCCGGAAAAAAGAGCAATTGGAACTGTTGCGCCTGGAAATCCGCCACCTCAGACAGCGCCGGGAAGAAACCCACAACCGTCTGAATCGCTTGCGGGAAGAACAAAGTCAGTTGGATCAAGCATCAGAGCTGGCCAACTTGTCCCATCTCGAACAGTCACTGGCCGACACCGAAGCCGCCATCGCCCAACATGCAGAGCGGCTCCAAGCGGTGACGCAGCAAATTCAATCGCTGCGCCAATCTCTCACAGAAGCTCAGAAAGAACTGCAATCCTTGCACGCCCAACACAGCCAGATTCAAGGGGAAATCAGCGCCCTGGAAACACTACAGCGCCATGCCTTGGGCAAGGACAAGCCCAAGCTTCAGGCTTTGTTGGCGCAACACGGCTGGGACAGCGCCCCCCGCCTGGCGGAACAGCTGGAAACCTCCGAGGGCTGGAACAGCGCCGTGGAAACTGTGTTGGCGGAGTTCCTCGAAGCGGTTTGCATCGAAGACCTGGACGGTTGCCGCCAGTTGGCCGGCCGATTGGAACAGGAAAATGCCACGTTTTTTCACGGCCGTCCTGCTGAGGCATCTGTAGCCCCCGGCGCTTTAGCCGCCAAAATCCAAAGCCCTTGGAATCTGGACACCCTGCTGACCGGCGCCCGCTGCTGCAACTCTCTGGAAGAAGGACTCAAGCTGCGTCATCAATTGAATTCCCCCGAATATTGGGTCACGCCGGAAGGCGACCGGATCGGTCCTGATTGGATAAGGCTACAGCGGAGCCAGGATAATAGTCACGGCGTTCTCGAACGGCAAAAAACCTTGCGGGAACTCAAGGCTCAATTGGCCGAGCTGGAAAAGCGCCAAGGCCGGACTCAAAACGCACTTCACCAATATCAAACAGAACTGGATGCCCTGGAAAAACAGCAGGACTCTTTACGCCTGCAAGAAAAAGAACACAGCCAACAAGCCAGCAAGCTTCAGGCCGAATTGAGCGCTTCCCGGACCAGGGCCGAGGAAATTCAGAGGCGTGCGGCAAGAATGGCCAAGGAACAGGCCGGTCTTGAAAAGCAACTGGAAGAATTGGAGCAAGCACTTTCCCGGCAACAAGTCCAATTACAGGATCTGGAACAAGAAGAACAGCAACACAGCCAAGACCTGCAAACCTTGCAAAATCGGTCCAATCTCGCCCGCACCGCCTTTGACCAGGCCGACAGCGATGCCCGCCGCCAGCGGGAACAACGGCAAAAACTGGAAGCTTCTTTGGAGCACTGTCAACATTCCGCCCAACTGTTGCACCAGCAACTGGAACGGGCATTGCACCATCAGCGGGCATTGCAAGAACGGCTGCAAAAGGCGGAGTCCCAACAAGCCGAGGGCAAAGCCCCCCTGGCAATGGCGGAAAAGGAACTCCAATCTCTCCTCGCCCAACGCCAGCCGTTGGAACAAGCTCTGACTCAATCCCGGGAGGCCTTGCAGCAAGCAGAAAGCCGGCTTCAAGAGCTCACCGCCCGCCACCATAAAGCGCAATCGGAACTGGAACAGGCCCGCCAGCGCCTGGAACGGGCCCGCCTCGATGCCGAAGCGGCGCGGGTCAAACTCGTCACGGTTAAGGAACAGGCCCAGGAATCGCAAATACCACTGGAAGGGGTTTTGAGTCAATTGCCCGAAGATGCCAGCGCCAGTCAGTGGCATACTAAACTGGAACAAACCAAGGCCGAACAGGTCCGGCTGGGGGATGTCAACCTGACCGCCATTGAGGAGCACCGTCTCCACGGCGAACGTTTGCGCTTTCTCGACAAGCAATTCGAGGATCTAACGGACTCCCTGGCAATGCTGGAAAAAGCCATCCGCAAAATCGACCGGGAAAGCCGGGCCCGTTTCAAGGAAACCTTCGACACCATCAATGGCCATTTCAAGCAGCGGTTTCCTGCCCTATTCGGCGGCGGCGAAGGCAAACTGGAATTGACAGGCGAAGATCTGCTCGATGCCGGGGTCAAAATCGTTGCCCGCCCTCCCGGCAAACGCAACAGCTCAATTCATCTTCTCTCCGGTGGGGAAAAAGCCCTCACCGCCGTGGCTCTTGTATTCTCTTTCTTTGAATTGAACCCCGCGCCGTTCTGCCTGCTGGATGAAGTGGACGCGCCGCTGGATGAGGCCAATGTAGGACGTTACTGCCAGCTTCTGCAATCCATGTCAGAGCGGGTACAATTCATTTTCATCAGTCACAATAAAGCCACCATGGAAATCGCCGAACAATTGATTGGCGTCACCATGCGCGAACCCGGCGTTTCCCGCATTGTCGCCGTGGACCTGGAAAAAGCCGCGCAAATGGCGGCCGCATAGAGGAAGAGGATTGCAATGGAAAAGACGACACTTCGCATCATCCTGGCCGTTGCCGGGATTTTATTGATTCTGGGGATTTATCTTTGGGACCGCTGGAAGCGCCACAAAAAAGCGTTGGACGAGGAATTCGCCGATCTCGACGCCAACATTACCTGGGAAGACGACTTCGAGCCGGAAGAAGTCGATTCGATCTCCCTCAATCCCATGGAAGAATCCGCCCCTCCCGATACCGAAGTTTTGCAAGACGAGCAACCGGCCCAAGCCCAGGATGCTCCCCTTGAAGAAACCCCGGAACCTCCTCCTGAACCCGCGCCCGAGCTGGAAACCGGGATAAAAGAAGAAAAAGCCCCATTGCCTGAAGTGATACAAGTCAGCATTGCCGCGCCAGAGGGCCAGACCTTCCAGGGGTTTGCCCTCCTCAAGGCGTTTCAAGACTTGGGGTTGAAACACGGAGATATGGATATCTTCCATTTCTATCAAGGGGGGAACATTCAATTCAGCCTGGCCAGCCTGGTAAAACCGGGAACGTTTCCCGCCGATGACATGGAAAATTTCAACACCCCTGGCATCACTCTGTTTATGCAGCCTCCTTTGGTCAACGACCCTGAAGCCACTTTTGACCGCATGATGCATACTTGTCACGCCCTGGCCAAACGGCTGGGGGGCAGCGAATGGGACGACCAGCGCCAGCCCCTTTCGGCGGCCAAGATATCCCAGTGGCGGCGGCAATTGCGCGGCGCGCGGTAACTCCCTATGGCGGTTCCAGAATCCATACGCAAACGGGCTGAAGAACTCCGTAAGGAGATCGAATATCACAATTACCGCTACTATGTCCTCGACGAGCCTGTCATCTCCGATGCCGAATATGACGCCTTGATGGCGGAATTGAGACGGCTCGAGAATCAATACCCGGAATTGGTTACACCGGATTCACCGACTCAGCGCATTGGCGCCCCCCCTTCGCAGGCCTTCGCCCCCGTCCGCCACGAAGTGCCGATGCTTTCCCTCGAAAACGCCTTTACCGATGAGGATGTTCTCGACTTCGATCGCCGGGTTCGGGAGCGGTTGGGCGTAGAACACGTCGAATACACCGCCGAACCCAAGCTGGACGGCTTGGCGGTAAGCATACTTTACGAACACGGTTATTTGTCCCTGGCAGCCACCCGTGGCGATGGCTATACCGGGGAAAACGTCACCGCCAATGTAAAAACCATTCGCACCATTCCGTTGAAGCTCCATGGTTCTGGTTGGCCGGAGCGCTTCGAAATCCGGGGCGAGGTATTTATGCCCATCGAAGGCTTCAAGCAGCTCAATGAATGGGCGCTCAAACACGGCGAGAAAATCTTCGCCAATCCCAGAAACGCCGCCGCCGGCAGTCTGCGTCAATTGGACCCAAAAATCACCGCCCGCAGACCCCTGGACTTTTTCTGTTATGGTCATGGCATCTATCCCCCTGAACAACTCCCCAAAAAACATCATCTGCTGCTGGCACAATTCCAAGAGTGGGGCATTCCGATTTCGCCAGAACTTGAAGTAGTGCAAACCGTGGCGGGCTGTTTGAGATATTACCGCCGCCTATTGGAAAAACGTGAATCCCTGCCCTATGAAGCCGATGGCGTGGTATACAAGGTCAACCGCTTCGACTGGCAAGAACAATTGGGATATATCGCCCGCGCTCCCCGCTGGGCCATCGCCCACAAATTTCCGGCCCACGAAGCGACCACGGTAGTGGAGGATATCGAAGTACAAGTCGGACGAACCGGCATTTTGACCCCCGTAGCGAAACTAAGGCCCGTGCAAGTGGGAGGTGTCACGGTTTCCAGCGCCACCTTACATAACTTCGAGGAAGTCAAGCGCAAGGATGTACGAGTGGGCGATACCGTCATTGTGCGCCGGGCCGGCGATGTGATCCCGGAAGTAGTCAAAGTCATCAAGGAGAAACGGCCACTTGATGCCAAGCCGGTCGAGCCTCCGGATCACTGTCCCGTGTGCGGAGCCGATGTGGTGTCAGAACCCGGCGAAACCTTGATCCGCTGTAGCGGCGGCTTATTCTGCCCGGCCCAACGGAAAGGTTCCATCAAGCATTTCGCTTCCCGCCGGGCCATGGATATTGAAGGCTTGGGAGACAAGCTGATTGATCAATTGCTGGATAAGGGGCTGATAAAAACCGTAGCCGATCTTTATGATCTCACCGTGGATCAAGTGGCCAATCTCGAACGGATGGGGAAAAAATCAGCCCAGAACCTGATTAATGCCCTGGAAAAAAGTAAAAATACCACCCTTGCCCGGTTCCTCTACGCATTGGGAATCAGAGAAGTGGGAGAAGTCACGGCGCAAATTCTGGCCGATCATTTCCGCTCTTTAGAAAAATTGATGTCTGCTACAGAGGAAGATTTGGAATCCATACCTGGCATCGGCCCCATTGTTGCCAAACATATTGTGACTTTTTTCCGGCAACCCCATAATATCGAAATCATCCAGCGCTTGAAAAAAGCCGGAGTCCACTGGAAAGAACCTGAAGAAGCTACAAGCCCCAAGCCTCTGGACGGGAAAACATTTGTGTTTACCGGGACCCTGTCTTCCATGACCCGGGACGAAGCGAAAAAGCATATCGAAGCTTTAGGGGCACGGGCCACCAATACGGTTTCCAAAAATACCGATTACGTCGTGGTTGGAGAAAACCCAGGCTCAAAATTCCACAAAGCGCAGCAACTGGACATAACAATCCTCGACGAACAACAATTTTTGGATTTTTTACAACAGTTCGGCGCTATTTAGGCTACGCTTGGAGTATTAACCTTGGAAAGTCCGCCTTTGACCATAGAAATCGACGAACTGCAAACCCAGCTTTGCATCCTGGAAAGCCATCAGGAAAAGCTGCTGGAACGGCTGCGCCATAATGAAGCTAAACTGAGTCAGTTCCAGTCACTGGAAACCACCATACTCTCTCTTAACGCCTTGCGAGAGCTGGTCGAACACGTCATTGACGATACCAGGGCCACCTTTGATCTTGATTATGTTTCCCTGGTACTTGTCGATGAGAATGGCGATTTAGCGCAATTCATGAAGGAAGATGGATTACAGCTGGAAAATACCCCTGGTTTGATCCTGTTGGAGAACGCTATTTCGCTCAAAGACATTTTTGGCCGGGCATTCCGCCTTCACTTGGGAGAGTTCAAGCCGAAATACCGCTTTTTATTCCCGGGCCGCGATTTTCCTTCCAGTGTCGCCTTGCTGCCCCTAGTCAGGAGGGGAGAATTGCTTGGCTGCCTCAATCTCGGCAGTCATGTCCCCTCAAGATACTCACCCAACATGGCCACTGATTTTCTTGACAGGTTGCGGGCAATTTTGGCGGTTTGCCTGGAGAACACCAAAAACTTCGAACAACTGCGCCGCACCAGCCTTTATGATACGTTGACCGGCGTTAACAACCGCCGTTTTTTTGAACAACGGCTGGGAGAGGAAATCGACCGGGCACAACGTTGCGGAGACTCCTTGGCCTGTTTATTCCTGGACATCGATCACTTTAAACGAGTCAACGACACTTATGGCCACCAAACGGGAGACTTGGTGCTGGCCGAAATAGCCGCACAAATCCGCTCGCAACTGCGCAATAATGACGTCTTGGCCCGTTACGGTGGTGAAGAGTTCGTTGCCTTGCTCTCAGGCGCCAATGAAGCCCGAGCCATGGAAGTCGCGGAACGCATCCGCCGGCGAATTGCCAACCACAGCATTACCGACCATAACCAGAATACAATTACCTGCACCCTTTCCGTTGGGGTTGCCGAATACAATCCCGAAAAAGTCTCGCCTGTTTCGGAAGCGGATATACAGCGTTTTATCGAGCTGGCCGACCAAGCTCTATATACGGCCAAGGACAAAGGACGTAACCGGGTCGAAAGCGGCGGAATTTATCAAAGAAAAGAATCCAACGTCGTTTTAGTAAGCGTTTAAAGCCTGTTCGTGCGTGTTGGCTTCTTGGATCACCAGCAAAAGCTTCCTAAATAATAAAGGCGCCTTTCGGCGCCCTCATTATTGGTAAAGTTTTGAAAATTCTTCCATGAATCCCCAAAGCCCATTGAACAAAAATGACACTTTCCAGTTAATGGACAATAACGAGCACGGATCGCACTTGGCTTAAAAATTAAGACTTCGGCGTCGGTTCAGCTTGAGTAGCCTTTTCTTGAGGCTCTGCTGGCGTAGTCTTGGTTTCAGCCGGGGCCGGTTGTGCTTCTGTGTTTGCTTGCTGTTTTTCCTGTGAAGTTTCAGGTGCTGATGAGGTGGAACCGTCTGGTTTTGTCTCGGCGGAAGCCGCTTCAGGCGCTGTAGCCGTTGCTGTCAAAAGTTTAACGTCTGCCTTTTCCCGCAGCTCTTTGATATGCTCCTGAACCAACTTGCGCTTGAGCATGTTTTCCACTTGCGGCTTAACTTGTTCAAATGGCGGCGGACTCTTTTCTCTGGAGTCTTCCCGTAAGATGACATGCCAACCGAAACGGGTTTGCACGGGTTCTTTGGTGTATTCTCCATTTTTCAGTGCAACCACGGCTTCTGAAAAAGGAGGAACCATTCGTTGCGGTACGAACCAACCTAAATCTCCACCACTGGCGGCTGAGGGACCGGTGGAATATTTTTTCGCCAACTCCGCGAAATCCTTACCCTGGTCGAGCTTTTTAATAATGGATTGAGCTTCTTCCTTGGTTTTGACCAAAATATGACGGGCCTTGAATTCTTGCTGCTTCATTGCCCCCACTAATTTATCGTATTCTGCCCGCAATTGTTCCTCGGTAATGGGATGCTTTTTCAGATACTCCTGCACATCCGCCTGGGACAGGACCGCACGTTGGGTATAACGAACCCTCGCGGCCACTTCCGGCTGTTTGGGAAGCTGCTGTTGAATGGCCTCCTGTTTAAGCAATTCGCGGCTGATTAATTCATCAACCAGTTTTTCTTCAGGCACATCAATTTTTGCATTGGGATTGCCACGGGCGATTTCAGCCTTGACATAGTCTAATGCCTGACGGCTAATGGGCTGCCCATTAACAATGGCTACCGCGTCTTTTTCATCAATGGGCGCCAATGTAAGGCCATCGCCTTTGTTACTGCCAGCATTGCAACCTGCCAAAATGGCAAAGGATAAGCTGGTTAAAACAAAAGTTTTTTTCATTTAATCATTCCTCAGTAGATTGATATTCATCGGGGGTAAATGCCTGGATACTCAGGGCGTGAATTTCGTTCTTCATCAAATCACCCAAAGTTCGGTAAACCAATTGGTGACGCTGAACGGGATTTTTGCCTGCAAAATGCTCTGACACAATTGTCAGAAAAAAATGTCCAGCCCCGCCCGCTTGGGCATGGCCAGCATGGTCAGCGCTTGCGTCCACCAGTTCAATTTTGGCTGGAGACAACTTTTCCAGCCGCTGCTGAATCATTGCAACTCGATTAGTCATTTTGGAAATACCTTGAGAAAAGGTTTAATTACGACGCGTTGGTAAACACCCGCCTTGAGATAGGGATCTTCATTGGCCCACGCTTGTGCTGCTTCATAGCTAGGAAATTCAGCTACTATCAGGCTTCCGGAGAAGCCATTTTCTCCCGGATCCGGCGAATCAACAGCGGGATGGGGGCCAGCCAAAATCAGACGCCCTTCGTCTTGTAATCTCTGCAAACGTTGGAGGTGGGCCGGCCTATTTTGACGACGCAGGTTCAAGCTATCTTCAGCGTCTTCACAAATGATGGCATACAGCAAATTCATTCCTTGGTGCTGGATTCGGGCTCCGGCATGTAGCGGGACAAAAAAACCGCCTGTATCAGGACAAAGGCAAAGGTAAGCCCCAGCATGCCAAACAGTTTGAAATTTACCCAGATATCCGTATTAAAGTTATAGATGACAAATAAATTAACCGCCCCCAAAAAGATAAAAAACAACGCCCAACTTAGGTTAAGCTTGTACCAAACCGGTTGCGGCAATTCTACATTACCCCCCATCATTCGTTGAATGAAGGGCATCTTGCCAAAAAACTGGCTGGCAAGAAAGGCTATTCCAAACAACCAGTTGATGACAGTTGGCTTCCACTTGATAAATTGCTCATCGTGAAGGTACAAGGTTGCACCACCAAAGATGACTATTAACACCAGCGTTATCAAATGCATGGATTCCACTTTCCGGTGCTTAAGCCAAACAAAGCCAACTTGCACAAAAGTAGCCGCTATCGCTACTACAGTGGCCGCATAAATGCCTTGAAATTTATAGGCAACAAAAAAAAGGATAATGGGGAAAAAATCAAATAGCAGTTTCATACCGTTCCAAATTCAACGCACGTCTCATACATAGATATCTAGGCCGTGCAAAACATAAGCAGTATTCTCGGCTGGAATTGCCTGATAGCTGGCATAAAGCAATAATGCCTTTTGTGCCCGCAGATTCAAGCTTTTATCTATATGTACCCGTTGTTCGACCGGATCGTCGTACCTTTGTACAGGAAAAGCTTTTCCATTATCTTCCCTTTCCGGCCTGCGCGTTTCTTCGACCGCACTTACCGGATTTAGTTTCTCCTTGCCTGTCGTTTGAGCCAGCGCTCTTGGGGGCAAACTCAAGGGAGGCTTAAGAATTTGGTTTTGCATCTTCATAGCGGGCTCCAAGAAATGCTTCGCTATGCTATCCTGTCACGGCTTGCTGTGCAAGTATAGCAACCGATTATAACCCTTTAAGGTAATAATTACCCATGGACAAAAAAAGCCAAACTGAAATTGAAGCTGCTGTTTTCAGAAAGCTTCTTTCTCATTTGCAAACCCATACCGAAATCCAAAACATTGATTTAATGCTGACCGCCGATTTCTGCCGCAATTGTTTAGCCAAATGGTTTAAGGCGGAAGCCGAAGCCAGGGGCATTAAAATCGACTACCCGGAAGCCCAGGAAATCGTCTATGGCATGCCCTATTCCGAGTGGAAGCAAAAATATCAGACAGAAGCAACACCACAACAGCTGAAAGCCTATGAAGAACGCCAACGACGAAAACAGCAGTCAAAAACCTAGTTTTCAAATTGTCATACCTAGCCCAAGAGGAGATCTATCATGCGCCTGATAATTCTTTCTATCTTATTTGCATTCCTTGTCGCTGGTTGTGAAAGCGGCGGCCAAAGCAACTCTGCAAAAAAAGCCACCGTCATTAGAGGACTCGTCATAGGAGAAGAAGGTCCTGCCGAGAGTGCTCGTATCGAAGCCATCGATAGCCGCGGCCAGGTAATAGCAAAAGCAGAGGTCAAAGAAGAAGGCCTTTACAAAATTTCACTACCAGCCAAC
>JALSQY010000190.1 GCA_026985035.1 Methylothermaceae bacterium | reverse complement strand
CCAAGGACGGTGGAACCAAAGTCAAAACCACAATCATCACGCCGGAATTGAATGCTGTTGACGCCGTCATCTTGACAAATATCTACATTCCTCAATTTCGGATCCTGCTGCATATGGAATGTAAAACCGGTGCGGTGGTTCCAGCGTTGGGCGGCTTCTTCGAATGCGGAGTTCCAGGATTGGCCGTTGGGCGCGGTGGTCTCACCCCGGGTGTTGACGATGTCATAGGCCATCGTCGTTTCCGGTGATGTCCATTTATGTCCGCTCAGTTCGTAGGCATACAGAGTCGGGGCCAGTAGTGTCAAGCTAAGCCAGCTTAGATGTTTCGTCATTGAATGATCTCCCACTTGTCTTGCAGTTGGCGTTTGAATTGTTCCAGGAGCAAGGCTTTTTTCTTCAGCGGCTGTTTGCTCGATTGCACGCCTTGAGCCACGCCCCTGCTCAATTGACGGGAAGAGGGTTTTGACGAAGCAGTCAGGCCGGTGACGGGATATTTCTTGGCGGTATAAACCCTGGGAATGCCATCTTCGTCCTCAAGCACGAGAAACCGGCCCTGGGACCAGCCATAAAGTGGGTTGACCAACCGTCTTTGCAGGGACTCGACAAAATAGATCCCCCGTTCTCCCAGGTCGGGGTAATCCATTTCCCCTACCTTCAAGGTTTTTCCGTCCTTTGATCCTCCCGCGAAAACAAGGGTGATGGTTTTTCCGCCGGGGTTGCCCTTGAGGACATCCAAAACCTTGAAAGTCACATGCGTGGTCAAACGACCATATTCATTTTCCTTGACTTGAATGTTTTTCACTACGCCGTCAAAAACAAGTTCTGATTGGCGGAGCATTTCATCCAGGTTGACTTGCCGGATTGCCGTTGCCTGGAGCGGGCCGCTACCCATCAGCGCAAGCAATAGAACAAACCAACCCATATGCGAAGACCTGGAAAAATTGAATGCTAATGATTTCATAATGTTTTTGCCTTTGGCTGTCTACAGATTTCCATATATCAATTTAGCTTAAAAAGCTAAATTGTGCTGTCCAATCAACCGATCTATTGTAATTCACCGTTGTGTATTTGTCCCCACCGCAGTAACACAATAGGCATCAATAACAGGGTCAAGGCAGTGGAGGAGAACAGACCGCCGATAATGATGGCCGCCATGGGGCCCATGATTTCCCGGCCGGGATTGTCGCTATTGAAGGCGATGGGGAGCATGGCCAGAGCGGTGACAAGGGCTGTCATCAAAATGGCGGGAAGGCGCTGGCTGGCGCCAAGAATGCAGGTTTGAATGTTCCAGGCTTGGCCCCCGGCAACTACCAGCCGGCGGTAGTGGGCCATGAGCATGATGGCATTACGTACCGTGATGCCGAATAAGGTGACAAACCCCACTAAAGAACCAACCGAAATCATGCCGCCTCCGGCCCAGACGGCCGCCACCCCGCCCACCAGGGCAAAGGGCAAGTTGATTATGGTCAGCAGAGTCAGGCGCCAGGACCGGAGAGCAATGTAAATCAATAACAATACGCCGATGCCTGCCAGCAAGGAGTGAAGGATCAGTTCCCGGCGGGCCTTGCGTTGTTCGATGGCCGCTCCGGTAAGTTCAGGATAGTAACCAGGCGGGAAGTCAATTTCATTGATGATCTTGCGTTTTAATTCGCTGATGAAATAATTCCAATCTCCGGCAAGACTGCAGGTAACCGTTTGTACTCGTTGGGCGTTTTGGTGAAGGAGGTTGTAGTGGCCTTGCGTTTGCCGTATCCGGGCCAATTGGTTCAACGCCACCAGCTGGTTTTCTCTGTTTGTCAGCGGTAATTGAGAGAACAGAGGGAATTGTCGCCGCAAGGAAGGTGGCAAGATGAGCGTGATGGGGTAGGCACGGTTGCCCCGGTAGATCTCACCAATCTGATGGCCTCGATAAGCGGTTGCCAGGGCGCGGTTCAGATCCGCCAAAGGCACTCCCCAACGGGCAAGCGATTGAAAGTCCGGGAAGATTTCCAACTGGGGCAGAGTACTGCTGGCGCGCAGTCTTATTTCCCGGGCAGCGGGGATGGTTTGAATCAAAGCGGCGGTTTGCCGGGCCAATTGGTCGAGCCGTTCCAGATCCGGGCCATAAAGATTGACCACCACTGGAGCAGTGTAACCTGATATCGTTTCATCGATTCTTTCTTTCAAGAAAGTATTGGCCTCATAAACAATGCCGGGGAACCGGTCAAGGATTCCGCGCAAGCGCTCCAATACCTGCTGCTGTTCTTTTCCTGACAATGCCTGCAAATGGACTTCGTATTCGCTGTAATGACTGCCGTAAGTATCCGCGCCCCGTTCTGCCCGGCCCGCCCATTGGGATACCGAAACAACGCCCGGAATTTGTAAAAATGCCTGGGTGAGCTGTTTGCCTATTTTGAGCGAAGATGTCAGGGATGTGCCGGGCAAACTGGCGGTATGGACAATGAAATGACCTTCCCGCAGCTCCGGCAAGAAGCGTCCGCCAAGCAGCGCCATTGATCCTATTGCCACCAGACTGATGAATAATGTACTAATCCAGGCCAGCGTGAAGTGTTGTTGGATCCAGTTCAATAGCCGGGCATAACGGGGATGAAGCCATTGCAACAGTGGTGGTTCATGGACTCGGTTGCTTGGTCCCAAGAGTAAATACCCTAACGCCGGCGTCACAATAAGCGCCACCAGCAGCGATGCCAGGATAGCGAGAATATACGCTATTCCCAACGGAGCAAATAGTCTTCCAGCGACGCCGCCCAAGGTCAATAGGGGGATGAATACCAACGCCACGATAAAACTGGCATAAACGACCGAGCCGCGCACTTCCAAGGAAGCCTCCAGTACTATTTGGGCCAAGGGGCGGGGATGGGAGGAGAGGCGGTTTTCCCGCAGCTTCCGGAAAATGTTTTCAGTATCGATAATCGCATCATCCACCACCTCCCCCAGGGCGATGGCCAGCCCCCCCAGCACCATGATATTAAGGTTGACTCCCGCTTGCAGTAATATCAGAACCGCGCTTAACAGAGACAAGGGGATAGCCAGGGCGGAGATGAAGGCACTGCGCCAATCAAATAGAAAAGCGTATAGCACAATCAACACAAACAAGGCGCCAAGTAGTAAATGGCCGCCCAGGTTGCGGATGGAGCGTTCGATATAGTCGGCTGGCCGGAACAGGTTGGGGTACAAAGTGATCTGTTGTTTTTTCAACAACGGTTGCAGGTTGTTCAAAACTTCTTCCACTGCCCGAGAGACCGTAAGGGTATTGGCGCCGTACTGGCCAATCACCATCAACACCAACCCTTGTTGCCCGCCAATTTGAGCCGCGCTGATCGGAGGAGCTTGCCCCCAGGCGATTTTGGCAATTTGATTGAGCGTCAGGCTGCGCCCGGGATCATGGCGCAATATCAGTTGTCCGATTTTATCCTGCAAACTATCGTCCAAAGTAAGGGTGAGCTGGAGCCGTTGATTGGCGGTTTCGATAAATCCCAGTCCACGGCGTTTCAGGCTGGTTTCCAAGGTCTGAACGATTTCGTTTATTCCAATCCGGTATTGGCGCAGCTTTTCTGGATCCAGCTGGATTTGCAATTGTCTTTCGCCCCCGCCAAAGACGTTCACATCCGCTACTCCCGGCACTGCTAGCAGTTGTGGCACCAATGTCCAGTCCACCCAGTCTCTCAGGGGCAGCAAATCTTGTTGCCGGGAGGTTAATCCCAAGGTGAGAATGGTGGCGGATGAGGAGGACATAGGCACCGCCAGCGGTGGACCGGTGCCTTGGGGCAGCCGGGCGGCGAGGGCGGCCAAGCGCTCGCTGACCTGCTGGCGGGCACGGTGGATGTCAATGTCTGGTTCAAACACTGCGGTGACTACGGATAGGCTGTGGATGGATTCGGAGCGCAGGGTCTTTAATCCCATCAGCCCGCCCAGAGCGTTTTCAATGACCTGAGTAATGCGTATTTCCACTTGTTCGGCGGTAAATCCCGGGGCTTCGGTCTGAATGATGACTTGTTTGGGAGAAAATTCGGGAAAGATATCCAAACCCGCCTGGGATAGCCTCCAGCCCCCATAGATAAGGAGCAATAAACTCAATCCAATCACCGCGCCGCGAAAGCGGATAGCGGCTTTAATCAGGCTGGATAGCATCGAGAATTGATGGTTGAAATGAGGCCAAGGTCAATCGTCATCCTCATCTTCTTCCGGTATTTGTCCCTGAAATGCTGAGGAAAGTAATATCTGGGCCCCATCCACGACAACCTTTTCCCCGGCTTTAAGGCCCCTCGTTACCCACCATTTTTCCATTCCCTGGTGGTAGGACAACAGTCGGCGGCGTTGAAATTGATTTTCATCGGTTTGGATAAAAACCCAGGGTGCGCCCGCTTGCCAGACAATGGCAGAGGCAGGGATGACGACAGCGGTTTGGGTGTGGGCGAACCATCCGGCCAGATGCAGGCCGACAGGGAGCTTGGGATTTGCGGCAAGAAAGAAAAATCCCCCCAGGTTCAGACTGGGATCAACACTCGGCGCGGGGCCGAGATAGTCCAACGGGATGGTTTGCTGGTGGTATTCGATGACTGCTTTGTTGGGACAGTCATTGCACGGTCTGGAGGGGATTAATTTTATCAGTTTGATTTGTCCTTGCTGGAGGGCAACCAGGTGATCTGGTTGATTCTCCATCCATCGCACTATTGCGTTTCCCCAATGCGTCAGGATGGCGGTTTTTTCTTGATGTAATTGCAAAGTTAAAATTTCCGCCTCGCTTTTGGAGGATAACCAGGCTTGTTTGGCCTGTTCTATCTTGGTGCGCTGCGTGTTTTTACCCAACGATTGTAATCGTTGGTAGCGTCTTTTTGCCAACCGCGCTATCGATTCTTTGGCTTGTTGTTCAATCGCTAGTTGACGAATTTGAGCCAGGTTTTCCAACAGGGGTTGTGGGTCCACTACCTCAGCGTAAGCCTCAACGCCGGGAAGGGGGGATGTTTGGGTCAGGATTTGGCTGCGTATCCCCGCCAGCCGTTGTTGTTGTAAGTTCAGGGTGATTGTAAACCCCGGCGTATTTTCTGCGCCGGGGGAGTCTGTTGCAGCATCAATACTCAAGCTGACAAAAAGGGACAAACTCAAACTGAGTGCTGCTTTTAATTGGGATGGAAGAAGCGTTAGGGGCATGAACACTCGCAAGATAGCAGCCAAATCTGATTATTGTATCAGCCCCATAGAGTTGTATTGTCGCTAAAAACGCAGCAGTCCCCCAATCATGCCATGGCCGGCTGCAATATGGCAGGCATTGCCAATCAAGCGATTTTGACCTTCTCTCCGTTAGCCATAGCCTGCAAAGCCGCATTGATGGTTTGACAGTTCATTTTGGCGTCTTCCAGAGTGAGGGCGGGAGATTTGTCATTCAAGACACAATCGGAGAAGTGCTCGATTTCCAGGCGGAAATGATTGGCGGGAGGCAGCTGTTCCACACATTGTTTACCACTATCGGTTTGCCAGGAAATGACGGGGATATCGCCTGGTTTGGCCCAAACATTGTGGCATTTCAGCCCTCCCTGAGTGCCGATGATCTCGTATTCCGCCCTTCTGGCCCGCTGGAAGCTGAAATCGAAATGGGCGTACCTGCCATCGCCGTAATCCAACACGCCGCTGTCGCTCACATCCGCGCCGCTGTCGATGGTGGCAGCCATGCCAATGACCGAGTGGGGAGGTTCCCGGAAAAACATGCGGCATACATGGATGGCGTAACAACCGATATCCCACATGGCGCCGCCTCCTTGAGGAATGGACCGGCTGATGCGATACATTCGGGCGGGTGTCATCGGGAACGAGAATGTGGAACGGACGGTACGGATGTCGCCAATGAGCCCTGAATTGATGATTTCCCAGGTTCTTTGATGTTGCGGATGGAAACGGTACATGAAGCCTTCCATTACTTTGAGTTTGCGTTGGGCGGCGGCTTTTTCGATGGCCTCGATATCTTCCACCTTCAGCGCCATGGGTTTTTCGCATAAAACATGCTTGCCGTGCTCAAGAACCCTGAGAGCCCATTCGCCGTGCTCCTCGTTGGCCATGGGTAAATAAACGGCTTCGACCTCGGGATCATTCAGTAGCAGAGAAGGGTCATCGTAAGTCTTTACCCCAGTCGACCCGGCTGCGCATTGGTTCAGCACTTGGGCTGCGGCGCCCGGGCGGCGGCTGGCAATGGCGACTAATTGGGCGTTATCGGCGGCGATCAGAGCCGGCAGCATCACTTGGGTCATCCTCGCAGCGCCCAGAATGCCCCAGCGGAGTTTGGTTGGTTCAGCCATAATTCGTTCCTCTATAAATGTTCATCTATTGATGCCATGGAATCGGATTATAGAGCATTTGGGAGCCTCTGATTCAATCAGAGGCTCCTGTGGCACATGGATGTGTCGCCAAAGTCAGTCACTGTAAGTGATTGACTTTGTGAGAAAAACAAAAATCGCAATTTTTGTTTTTCGCTCTCTG
>JALSQY010000189.1 GCA_026985035.1 Methylothermaceae bacterium | reverse complement strand
GCTTCCCCGGGTGCATCCTCTTCATCTGCAATCCGGAATAAGGTGATCATCGACAAGGTTTCGCTGTCTGCCGGCACGATGCGCAGCCGGTAGGAGTAGAAGCCTCCTTCCCCTGGTGATCCTTCCGGTGGCAAGGCTGTCAACGTCGAATGTGCCGGAAAAACGGCGGTGATATCCATCCGCTGGGCGGTTTGGGCGGTATCCGCCGGTATGGCTACATGGGCGGTGGTGCCGTCGATGACGGGTGGCGCGTCGTATAAGTTGAAGCTTTGTTGTTTTTTGAGGTTTTCCGGTGCGCCAGCATTGGGTTGGACGAAATCGTAAACATAGAGGAGATCCGCGCTGTCATGGCGCTTGTCCCACAGAACAGCGCGCTGGACCTGATCATAATAATGTAATGACTGGGTGATTCCGTGATAGGCGCCGGTCATGTCGAAAACCACCAGGCTGTAGCTTGGCGAGCGGGTGACGATCAGGTGCCTCTGGGTATTGTCGGTACCGTCCAGGTAGCGGTAGTTTCCTGCCGAGGTACGGAAAACGGAATCGTATTGTGAGATTGCGTCTTCTCTCTTGTTATCCGTGGGAATCTGTAGCTGAAGGACATTGTCTGCTTCGGCGGTGCTTCCCTTCACGCAGCAGGATAGATTACGGTTGATGACCCATCTGCCCCGCCGGTAGAACTGCAGCGAACCGGTATCGCCCATATGATGGTGGAAGCCTCCCCAACCGCCCCGGAGCATCAGGTACGAAGCATCGGGCGACCAATCCGTGCGATCGTAGAAGACGCCGAATCCACTGTCGAAAAAGGTTGGTGGCAAGGTTGCTTCGGCAGTCACCTGAGGGATGCCAGGATGATCGAACAACATGCGGTAAAAGGCAGCCAAATCCGAGTTTGCATCCAGGTAATAAGTGTCCACATGCCAGCGTGCGATGCCAGCGGCTTGGGATTTGCCCATCCGCGCCAACAGCCCTGCCTGGAAGAGGATTTTGCGGGCAAAATCCGGGCGCCGGAAAGCGGGGAAACTGTTGGGTTCGGAACCGGGTTTGCCGCTGAAGCTGAAATCGAATCTTTCCACCGACCGAAGAGTGGCATAACCTCGTCCCATGGGTGTGGTGGCATGGATTTTCATGGAATAGAGGTTGTTTTCGATAAAAGGGCCATACTCGGATAGATCGATGCCCGCATTGGCCAGGTTCCAGAAGGTTTCCATCCAGTAAGCAAAGGTGCCTTGTCCGTAGCGGATGCCATCGGAAAGGTAACCGCCACTCAAGGCAAAGCTTCCTTGGTCGCGCCGCGCCTTGACCAGTTGGGTCCCGTACCAGCGCCGTAGCCCGGTATCCAGCATTTGGCAGGCTTGCTGGGAATATTGCTCTTCGATATCCGTGGCATTGCAAAGAGTCAGTCCGATGACGATCAAAGCCCGGGTCACCGATGCCCACTCGTCGGTATCTTCTGGAAAGCTAAGCCTGTCTGGCGCTTCATAGAAGACCGAGATCATGGTGGATGCCGCCTCGTTGCGTTGCCCGACGGAAAGAGTATCCCAAAGCATGTCCAGGCAGTAGCCTAATTGACTGTCCGCATAGCGGTAGCCATTACCCGCCAATTTTCCCGGTGTTTGCCAAAGTTCAGTCAGGGTTTTTTGGAACAAGCCCAAAGCTTGCCGGCGATAGGTTTCGTCGCCGCTTACCCGGTAGAGAATGGCGGCCGGCAGGCACAAGTGCCCGTCTCCGATCAGTTGGAAATGATCGAGGGTTTGTTGAAACGCCGGCGCTAGTCTGGCTTCCCAGAATTGCCAGTCAGGATCGCCGCTGGCGCGCCGGGCACGCCATTGCTGGAGGATCTGGGGAGTTGCAAAAACCCGGGGGTGGCGGGAAGACAGGTGTATGGCAGGCGCGGGATGGGTATGAATCTTCAGAATGTTGCCGATCTGGTTTTTGCTGACAACAGCAAAATAATAGGTCGTATCGGGGTCCAATAGCGTGATCCAAAGCGGGGTGTAATAAGGGCGGATTGATTTATCCCACTTCAGGTTGCGCCAGCGCAGGGATCGGTTGACGGGCTCTCCGAAGCCCGCCCAGATTTTCTGGATGTCGATTGCATTACCGTTTTTTTGCAGTTGGAGGACGCCTTGCATATCTTCCAGCAGGGTTCTGTCGGTGCTCCAAACCAGCGCCGCGCTCCATCCGTTTTTGACTGTGCGCGGGGAAGTGAAATTGAACCAGGCACCGTAAGGCGTGACGTGTTCCGCATGGAGGTCGGTGACAGGTCCATTTTGTAGTGGCGGGGCATGATCGGGATCACAGAGATCCCCCACGCCGTCGCCATCTTGGTCCTTTTGTTCGGGATCATAAACTTCGGGACAGACGTCCACGGTCTTGGGGATACCGTCCCCATCGGCATCAGGGTGCCAGTCGGTGCCATTTGTCTGGGACACGGCAAAGCCGGGAAAGAAGAGTGTGAAGGCGCACAACAATAACAGGAGAAAAGAAAATGGTTGTCGGCCGTATTGCCGATTTGTTTTTACTTGAATCATGGCGTAGAGTCCTTTGAAAGAAGCGGAGACATGCCAAAGCGAAAGTCAGCCGTGCATGAAGCCCAAATCCCTGGCCGGAAAGTTGTTGAGGTTGGGAAAGATGGCATTCAGGTCGCCATCGGTTATGCCCATCCATTTTGCCAGGGTGGCACCATACTGGTCTGAGGAATACTTGGGAATAAAACGTCCGGACCCCACGTCTCTGGGGCCAAACAGCTTTTCCCCCCAAAATTCCCCCAAGGGCTGATCCGAATATTCAATGGGTTCGCCGTGAATCTTGCCGCCGTCCACGGCGCCACCCATTACCAGAAAATCACCGGCCCAGGCGTGATCGGTGCCATCGCCATTGATAGTCAGGGTACGGCCGAATTCGGAGGCGGTGAAGGTGGTGACGCTGTCTTCCACACTCAATTCCTTCAGGGTTTCCTGAAAACTGACCAGGGCCTCGTTCAGTAAATTGAACAAGGTTTCATGCTCGGTCAGCTGCATGCCGTGGGTATCGAAACTGCCCAAAGTGGCAAAAAAGATTTGCCGTTTCAGTCCCAATGTCTCTCGAGCCGCGATCAGCCGGGCGATGGTGCGCAGCTGCTGGGCGAGATTGTTTTCCTGGTTGTATGGCGTTTGCAACGGCGGGCTTTGATCCAGTGCGCCGCGGAGCAGGTTGGCCCGTTTTCGGGTGTCGAGAAAAGCAGCCGCCGCCTGTTGTTCCAGGAGATGGCTACTTTGAAGTTTCAAAATCGCATCCCAGGCTGCTGCGCGTGACGCTTGCCAAGGAGGCCATTCGCGCTGGTCGAAATCCTCGAAGGTACCGATGCCCTGGCCGGGACGGATTCCAAAGGGATGGGTGCTCAGTCCCGCTTGCCAGGGGTTGTTTCCAGATAGGGTAAAACTGATTGGAACCGCGGGATTGGTATTGGCGGCCATCAGCCTGTCGGCCATTTTGCCGCCCCAGCCCGGGTGGATTTTTCCTGCTTCTGTGGATTGGCCGGTCTGCCAGGTTTCTTGCTGGTCACTGTGAGAGAAAAGATTTCGGGGAATATTCAACCCGGCATTGTTGCCATCCAGAAAATCGAAATACGCCGTTGGGGTGATTTCCTCGAACAGCGGGCCGATATTGGCGGCAACCGCGATTTTCCCCTGGTTGTAAAGATTGCGCAGGCCGGGAAGGTTCGGATGAAAAGCATACTGATTGCCCCGCACCGGGAGCAACCGGTTGCGGGCAATCGCCATGCCTTGCCGCACTTTCCTGTATTTTTGGTATTCGGCATTGGCATAAGGTACAAACATATTGTGGGAGTCGTTGCCTCCCATCAAAAATACACAGACCAGACTTTTATAGTCACTCAGATTGGCATAATTGCCGGGGGCCGCCAATGCGGCGTTGATCAGCCGGAACCGGTTTTGGGTGGCCAACAAGGCGCTGCCGCCCCCGAGCCATGCCATGCGTTGCAGGAAACGCCTGCGGTTGATTCCATGTCCCATGATTTCCTCCCTCGATTTATTTTTGAATCAGATATTCTGGTGAATTGACGATCAGCGAAATGGCATCACGCGCCTTGGCTTTCAATCCTTCCCGTCCCGGGGGGAATTCCCCGTGATTGAGGTGATTGAGAATGATGGAGCGCATGCTGTTGGACATGCCGCCGTTCATCAAAAGGAGATTCAGGTGATCCAGTAAGTTGGCCGGATTTTTAGCCAGGTTGATTTCCTTGTTGAGCCTCAGGTACGTCCAGTCGTGATCCGTATCGTCGTCGGGAGAATCATAAGCACCGGGCTCGGCCCATTGAATATGGAAGTTGAGAGTATTGGCCAGCCCCATCACGTTACTGGCGGTAGCGATTTGAAATTCCGGCGCGGCCAGTCCGGCCCGGCGGATTTTGCCCGGAGGGGAATAATCCGGTTGGAAAAAGTTGAAGACCGAGGGGGAACGCAACACGTTTTGGCCGATGTCCCTTTCGAAATAGGCCTGTCCATAATAGGAGCCAGGTGAATTGTAAACGGCAATGGTGGGCGGTACGTCCCATTCTCCCCCCTTGATAGGCACCGCGCGAAACGCGCGCCACAGGTGAGTGATGCACAGGAGGGGTTCCCTGAGTTTGCCGAAATGGCCCTTGGCCGGGTGATTGTTGCGGGCTTCGGGGTCCAGCAGAATCGCCTGGATGACCGCCTTCATATCGCCACGGACGCCTTCACCGTTGTTATTGAATGCGGCCGCGACCCGGGAAATATAATCAGGGCTGGGGTTACTGGTCACCAGACGCTGGATCAATAACCTGGCGACAAATGGACCGACATTGGGATGATTGAAGACATTGTCCAGCGCCGCTTCCAGATCCTGACGGGCGGATTGTCCGGCGGGCAGCACAACGCCGTTGAGCAGATATTTTTCGCTGGTATCGTGATAGTCTTCATCGGGCACCATGGGTTTGGTTTTATCGGAGAGTTGATGCCAGTCTCCCCAATCGATGCCGGCAAAATTCCAACCGGTGAATACCTTGGCGAATTCTTGCACCTCGGTTTGGCCATAGGTGGGAATGGGTTTGCCACTCAAATCGGTTTTGGGTGTGCCGTCGAGATTGAGTTCGTGCAGGCCGATGGTGAACAATTGCATCAATTCCCGGGCGTAGTTTTCGTCCGGACGGACGTTACGGTCGGGATCGGCCTTTTCGTTTTGGGCATGGCTGAGATAAATGCCCATCACCGGGTGCAGAGTGACCGCTTCCAGCAACTCCCGGTAATTTCCGAAAGCATGCCTTATCAAAGTGTCGTAGAAATCGGCGACGGCAAATTCAGAGGCGGCCAACGCATCGGGCAGATCCGAAACCACCAGAATTTCGCTCAGGGCAAGGGCCACGCGTTGGCGGAGCTGATCTTTCCCCTTGATGGCCCGGTTCCACCATACATAACGGAATTGGTCGTATTCGGTGTCAATAATATCGTCTTGTCCGCGGGTCAGTGCTTCGTTCAGGCTGACGGGACACCCCCATTCGGGAGGATGGGCCTGACAATACTCGTAATATTTCCGGTAGATATACTTGGCCCCTGGGAGCAGCAGGCTGGCGGCTGTGTTGAATTGCTCCTCTATCCAGGCTTCGTAACTTCCCAGATTGACCAGATGGTCGATGTCTTCTTCGGTGGGGCCGAAGGTGGCTTGGGTCAAAAAACGCGCCGCCTCGGGCCGGGAAAGGCCCGCGCCACTGCCCGCCGGCCCCGGCGGCTTGTTGAACAATGTCCTGAAAATCTCCAGGTCATTGAAACTGACAAACCCGCTGCCATCGAAGTCGGCGTCGGCATTGCTAGTATTGAAGGCTGCTCTGAAGAGTTCCAGATCATTGAAACTGACAAAGCCATTATTATCCAGGTCCGCGTCACAGACATTGCCGAAGCCGTCTCTGTTGCTGTCCCGCTGATCGGGATTGGCGATCTCGATGCAATTGTCGAACTGGTCTTCAATGCCATCTCCGTCACTATCCTGAGCCATCCCGGCCAGGGGATACAAGAGAGCAAGGGCCAGAACCAGGCCGGACCAGGCACGATATAAGGACCGGGTCAGGAAAAAGGTATTATCTCCGCGGTTCATCAATGGTTTCCTCCTTAAAACTGTGGTGAGGGACTGGATCAGCACAAGGTTGTCACCCACAGGGACCAGCAAAGTGCAACACACCCGCGATAATCCATTACCCAGGTAAATTTTCAGGCGAATGAAACACCCGTCACACGCATGACTAGCGACAGCTCGATGCGCAAAACCGGGAAGTCTAACGCTAAAACTTATTCTTTTTCGAGTTTAGTCAGGATTGCGTCTCGACTTGAACCCCAAAATTGCCAAACCGCTGGCAAACAAGCCTATCCCAGCCGGAATGGGCACGGCTTGTACTTCCACTGTGGCACTGTTATAGGTGACGGTTCCCGTTACTTTGTTAAAGGGGTCGTGGGGAGGCAAGGGATTTCCGAGTAAAAACTCGAAAGACCCAGGGGTCAAGGCCTGGAAAACCAGGGAAATGGCCTTGCCCGAACCTTGGATGCCATTAGCGTTCCCAAACCCTAAATTGAAAGTCTTGTCAGTCACGGGCAGAGATGGAGAAACGCGAAAACCGGGATCGTCGGGTAAGTTGTCATCAAATTCGACTTTTTCGAGCCGAAAAGCAGAATTTTCGAAGGTCAGCGCAAAGACACCGCCTCCTGGGTTTTCTCCCTGGGTATCGTAAATCACATTCAAAGTGACTGCATCGTTGACTTGGACCGTTTGCGAATCAGGCGTCAATGATAAAATCACTGCGCCACCATCCAGGGTCCACGCCATCAATCCTGCTGCCGCCACCGGTTTTACAAGTTTCAACATGACTTTCCTCCCTCGTTTTGTTGTTGACAATAAAAAAGCCTGCCCTTTCCGGAAAAACCACTCCCGGAGAAAAGCAGGCTGTTATTCGATTCCGTTCCCAACTGGGAATCTTTTGTTTTTAAAAAAATTGCGCGCACTGATGCATCCCTATCGAGTGACTTTCCTTGTTATCCTTAAATGAGGATATTTGATTTGTATCTTCTTATACTAAAAAGGCATTGTTAATGCAACTATAAAGAAAAAATTTTATATGGTTTGGCGCATGCCATGTTTCCAACGCCATTTTATGTGGGTCTTTTTCTCCCTATCTTAAATGCAGAGAGCACGTGATGAAAACTCCGGAAAAAACAAAATTTAGTGTACTATTAACCTGGTATTTGCTTTTTATTCCTCTTTTTTTGGCCTGTCCCGGTGCTGCCCAATCATCGGCGGATGCGGGAAAGGCAGCTGCCAGGCAGACACCTGACAAACCGGCCGGTCCTTGCGCTGCCATTGCCGGCCAGATCGGAGATTGTAATGACGCCGGGCGGCGCAAGCGTTTTCGTCCCTTGCCAAGACTCCAGGCATTGGCACCCGGGACGGCGGTGGAT
>JALSQY010000188.1 GCA_026985035.1 Methylothermaceae bacterium | reverse complement strand
GCCACCCCCCAAGGATAATGCCCCACCGGAATGGATTTGATGGGTTTGAGCTTTTCCGTATCAATCACGGTCACGTCATGGCTGGCCCCATTGGTGGTGTAGAGCCGTTTGCCATCGCTGGAAAAAGCCAGGTGCCAGACCCGCTTGCCGGTGAGAAGATAATCGACAATCTCCAATTTCTGAGCGTCGATGACCGCCACCCGGTTGGCAGGTCCCAAGGCGACATAGCCGTATTTGCGGTGTTGGTCCACCACCACACCGACCGGTTGCACTAGAGATTGGGTAACGCCGGGGATCTTGAAGTGGAGTTTCTTGATAATTTGCTTCGTATTGGCATCGATGATGGTCAAGGTGCTGCCGATTTCAGAAGTGACCCACAATTGCCGGCTGTCTGAGGTGAAACAGGCAGCCCGGGGACGGGGATCAACCAACGTGTTGTGGGCGATTTCCAGGGTTTGGGTATCGATCCAGTGAGCCATGTTGGTGGTTTCCGAAGTGCTGACCACCCACTTGCCGTCGGGGCTGACGTCAATTCCCTCCGGCTCCACCCCCACCGGGATGGATTTGACCACCTTGCCACTGGCAAGGTCGATGACCGTCACCAGATTATCGTCTTCATTGGAGACATAAAGCCGTTTGCCCCGGGGATCAATGGCAAAGGTTTCCGGATCTTCGCCGGAAGGGAGCTTGCCGGTAATCTTGTATGTTTCGGCATCCAGCACCTGAATGGTATCGTCATCGCTGGCGGCGACGTAGAGCTTTGTGAAATCCGGGCTCAGTTTGATATCCCGTGGGCGCCGGCCGATATTCACGGTGCGGGTCAATTGCAAGGTATTGCCGTCGATGACTGCCAGGGCATTGTCTTTTTCCAAAGTGACCAAGATTGTGTCGGCACCGGAAAGTACAGAAAAACCCAAGAGGAGAAAAGCAAAGATAGCTTGTTTCATTCCGTTTCCTTTAAGAGGATGAATTCTAATTGCATCAGCGATTCAGGCAGTGCCCCGTTGATACTGCCCGGAAATTTCCAGGTCGATCTCGCCATCACAGGGTTCGCTGTTTTTGAGCCCCGAGCCATGCAAGACGAGGCGCTGGATCCGATATTTTTGACAGAGTTCACTTAAAAAATTTTGCGCAACAGGTAATCGTTTCATGGTTGCCAATGGCATTGGGATTCCTTTTTATCATATCCCAAAGTATCCAGCTCGTTGACCGGATGAAGATAGCCCTCCAGCGGGGCGACGGCCACCACGGCCCGTGGGCCGCTGAGAAGAACGGGCTGGCGCAGCTGGCCGTTCCAGGGCCGGAAAGACAAAGGTTTGCCTTTGAAGCCGGCAAGCGCCATTTGATCGCTCAATAAATATTTTTTGATGGCGTTGAAATCCAGACTCTGGCTCCGGGTGGCTGCCTCGCCGATGGCCCTGACTGCCAGCCAGGCGGCATAATCCCGCGGTTTCATCCAGCGCCCGGCCTTTTCCCGGAAGCGGTTTTGCAATTGCACCGCGCCCCATTGTTCGTGGGCAGGATGCCAGGCGGCAGCAACCAATCCTTGCGTTCCCGCGACGGGCCTGGGCAACCAGGTACGGTAGGGAAAATAATCGCCAAACAGTCCCGTTTCATCGGCTACCAGCAGAATGTCATATTCCACCCCCTGGGTGAATACCGCAACCAGGGACTGGGCAGTGCGGCGGGCATCATAAGTGTAGGTCCAGGGTTTTTCCTTGACGATATTCAGTTTGAAGCGGGTGGCGGTACGTTTCAGCGCCTTGGCGAAGTTTTTATCCTCCTCTCTGGTGCCCGGGACCAGGAACCAATCGGTCCAGCGCTTTTTCAAAAGAAACTGGCCCAGGGCATCGGCACGCATGGCGTAGCTGGGAAGGGTGTGCAGAACATTGACCCGGCAATTTTCATTGCGCAGATCATCGTCATAGGCGCCGGCATTGTACAATAAGGCTTGCTGGGCTTCTGGAAGATCGGCCAATTTCAATAATTGGGTGGCGGGAAGATTGGTCACAATATGACGGACCCCTTCCTTGAGCAGAAAATAAAAAGCCCGGCTGGGGTCTTCGTCCCGTGACAACATGGCCGACACGAGGACGAATTGTTGGCCGGTGAAGCGGCCGGTCGTGTTGTTATCCTCAATACCCAATTCCACCCCACGCAGGCCAATATCTTGATACAAGGGTTCCAGATTGGCGGTTGCCGGGCGGATTTCTTCCCGCTGCTGACCGAGATAGCCGATGGTTAGGGTAGCGGCAACCACAGAATGGGAAAGCAGGCAAAGGAATAAGATAAAGAGTTTTTTCAACATATTTGTCTAATTAACCGCAAGAAGCATCATTATAGCCGATCCATCCCCCCTAAAATTCAGGAAGACTTCCCGTATGAACCGAACTCATCCCCAGGTCTGGCTGTTGTGTGGCCACAAAGCCGGTGACAACAATCAGCTTTTGGCTTTGGCGGAAGCATTGGGCTGGCCATATCAAATCAAGAAGATGGCTTACCGGCCCTATGAGCTGTTCGTTGGCAGGCTGGGCGCGACTTTGGCCGGGATCGACCTGGAGAAAAGCGATTCGCTGACGCCGCCATGGCCCGATCTGATTCTGACCGCGGGAAGGCGTAACGAAGCGGCCGCCTTGTGGATTCGAAAACAGGCACAAAAGAAGGTTCGCATTGTTCACGTTGGCCGGCCCTGGGCGCCATTGCGGCACTTCGATCTGATTGTCACCACTCCCCAATACCAATTGCCCCGGCAAGCCAATGTCCACTATAACTTGTTGCCACTGTATCGGATCACCCAAGAAAAGTTAGAAGAAGCGGCCAGCCATTGGCAATCTAAAGTAACACTGCCACCCCCTTACCTCACCGTGCTGGTGGGGGGCGATAGCGGCCCCTGTCTGTTTGACCGGGAAGCGGCGGGGAGGCTGGCTGGCCAGGTCAATAGAATGGCCAAGGAAATGTCAGCTTCGGTATTGATTTCAACCAGCGCGCGGACACCGCTTGAAGCCGTATCGATTTTGGAGCGGGAAATTACCGTGGCAAAACAACTTTACCGCTTTCAACCGGGTGGCAG
>JALSQY010000187.1 GCA_026985035.1 Methylothermaceae bacterium | reverse complement strand
ACTCTGTCAACGGGTCCTCAATCGCCCCTGGCGTCCGAAATGCGACTACGCTATCTTTGCTCATGGCGGCGTACCTCCTCTGCTGTTCATCAGTTCTGCAAAACCGATTTCAGCAGGGTACGCCGCCTCCTTCAATCTCTCCGTACACCAGTTTCGAGCATAGCTCAGGTCCGGGAGATTACCGGTCGTTGGTTAATGGCGTACAACGACCAGCGACCTCATGATGCACTGGGTGGGTTGCCGCCCAGCTTGTATGCCAAACAGGTGGCAGGAAACTCTACTTCTAAAATGTCTACTTGACGGGGAAGCTTACGAATTCCCGGAGCGGTTCATGCCACGACCCTCAACATCAAGGGCGAGAGCTTTCGGGTCAAGGAGAAGCGTAAGGCCAGGCTCGTCACCGAGCCCATAAACCGACCAGAATCCGAAGGAGACAAGTGACCCGACTCAACGGCCTGGTCAGCCACGTAAGAAACCGTTGAAAACCGGATATCTAGAATCGGTGAAATGCGGACAAAATGCTTCGGTGTTGACACCTTAACTGAGGTTGGGTTTATGCCACTTCACCGACGGTCTTGAACCCCTTGACCGCTTCCAGGCCAACCTTGACCTTGAATTCAGCACTATGGTGCTCGCGTGTTTGTGACATGATTGACGTCTCCTTTATGCAACTATTGCCCGCGCCACTCTTTACTTGGCAACCTGCCTAATTTTCGGGGTCCACCTCAGCGTGGCCGAGCGGATCATTCGCACCCTGAACGAGCAGCTTGACTCTCAATGAATCGTAATTTCCTCATCTGAACCTCCTCGCTAGGGGCGTCCAAAAAGCTCTACTTTACATCTATCCGAATTAAGGCGAGCTTACGACCTCGCTGGCTTGGCGTCGGCGACATCATCTCATAGAGCGGTTTTCTTAGAGCCTCCGAAAGCGCATATTATTTTCCTTGTTTATACACCGATTCTAATCTCATAGCTGTTTCCATGATGACAAATCGCGACCTATTAATTTTTCCACATGACACAGATCATCCATATACATAGCTACAAGATCGCGCCGCAGATTTGGTGAAACATGCGTCTTTTTCATATTCTTCGATAGAGCGCTTCTTATGAAAGATTTTGCTGACGATGGCACATATCGCGCAACGGGGCGAAAATAAGTTCTATAGGATTTTATAAGCTGATATATCTTTGCCACCCCTTTGGAAGTCGGAATGCCGCCCTTGCTCATATTCCCAACAAAAGCAAAGTGATATTCCGGGTCCACCCCAATAAACTCACAAACCTCTCTAACACAATTTAGCGGATCACGAATAAACTCATCAAACAAAAGGACTTTAATTTGCGAAGCATCGAATTTATCATAAAACCTTTGTAGGTTTTTCCCTGGAAAGCTTGACTCTATCATCCACTCATGATTTTTTATTCCCTCTTTTATGAAGGACGTAATGGAGCGATTTTCATTACCCAAGCGTACCGCCATTTCATATTCAGATATAAGCCGATCAACGGGGTTTCTAATGATCGCTACCAACTTTACATTCGGCAAAAACTCTCGTATACGTTGTGCCGCGGTAACGCTATGTAAGTAATTAGGCGATATTTCCCCTATCGCCTGGTATCCAATCGCACTTGAAAAATAAGAAAGATAGTCTTCCCATGTGGTTACCGGGAATACACTTTTTTTCTTGGTCTTGTGAGACGGGTTGTTCGCATCAAACGCAAAAAAACGCAGCTCCTTTTGTTCAGGCAAAAAAATATCTGGGTGCTGCCTTAGATAAAAAAACAAAGTTGTGGTTGCGGCTTTTAGTTCGCCTATCCCTAAAAATGTAGGACAGGAGGACACTTTAGCTCTCCTGGGTGTTAGGTCCCCTGTGATTATATTCCCCGAAGGAGTTATCCTTTGTTCCGGGCCAGAGGCGTACTTTCCAGCTTGATTGAAGAGGCCAAAGCCTCACGACACAACCCCTGATTCCAGAGGACATCATCATGGTCATCCGCCTTCACAAGAAAGCCCGCACCACCCCCGAAATCCGCCGGGAGATCCAGGCCTCCGGCCTGCCAGCGACGGTTCTGGCTGAGAAATACGGGGTCCATCGTCACACCATCCGTAAATGGCGCAAGCGCGATTCGGTGGAAGATGCCTCCCATCGGCCCCACCGCATCCATGCCACGTTGACCCCGGAACAGGAGGCCATCGTCATCTGCCTGCGGGAGACACCGCTGTTGCCGCTGGACGACCTGCTGGCGGTCATTGGCCAGTTCATCCATCCCGACCTGTCCCGTTCCGCCCTCGACCGCCTGCTGCGCCGCCAGGGGGTTTCGAATCTCAAGGCCCTGATTGCCGCCAAGGAAGGCGAGCGCGCCCAGCCCAAGACCCAAAAGGGCTTCAAGGACTACGAGCCCGGCTTCGTCCACATCGACCTCAAGGACCTGCCCAGGATGCCGGATGAAACCCAGGGCCGGTATCTGCTGGTCGCCGTCGACCGGGCTACCCGTTGGGTCTACCTGGAAATCCATCCCACCAAGCAGGCCCAGGTCACCGCCGCCTTCCTCGACCGCCTGGGCGAGCAGGCGCCCTTCAAGATCACCAAAGTCTTCACCGACAACGGCAAGGCGTTCACCGATCGGTTCTGTGCCACCGGCGAGCGCGAACCCACTGGTCGCCACGTCTTCGACCGGGCCTGCAGGCGTCATGGCATCGAACACCGTCTCATTCCACCCAAGCGCCCGCAGACCAATGGCATGGTAGAGCGCTTCAACGGCAGAATCGCCGAGATCGTCAAGACCACCCGCTTCCACAGCGGCAAAGAATTGGAACAGACCTTGTTGCAGTTGGAGTTACCCCGCTTCAGTGGACAGTTCCATATTTGGGGTCTGAACCCCGTCCTTGTGCCGGACATGCTGTCGCTCGAAATTGATCGGTGACAGATAGCCCAGCGACGAGTGCCATTGAGCGGATTGTACCAACCCTCGATGAATTCAAAGATGGCACGCTCCGCCTCGGCACGCGTGCGAAATGTGCTCCGGTCCAGCAGTTCACATTCCAGCGTGGCGAAAAAGCGCTCCGCCATGGCATTGTC
>JALSQY010000186.1 GCA_026985035.1 Methylothermaceae bacterium | reverse complement strand
AGCAATGCCTGATCCACATCACCAAACCGGACTACAAGATCAACATCCAGTTTGAATACGACGACCCCAGGCGCTGGTCGCTGAAGAAGGTCTCGCTGGACATGGCCGACTACGCCAACTTCCTGCGTCCGCCCCGGGACTGAGCCTGCGGCTTCCCCCTCACCCCCGCCCTCTCCCCCGGGGGGGAGAGGGAATAAGGATAACCCTCCCGCCGGAAGGCAAAGGAGGCAGCGCCTGCAAGGTGATGGAAAACGAACTGGCCGACTGGGTCAAGGCCGGGGCCGAGGTGAAGTTTGAGGTCAAGTTCTCGGGTTTTGATGCCAAGGGCAGGCCGATGGGGGTGGAGATAGAGTACAGTGCATTCAATCCACAAAACCGCGAAATAGTATATATCAACGAACCAGGTTTTAAAGATGCTCCCGGGCAGACTGTTAGTCCAAAGCGGTATTGCCCCGTGGTCGGTGGAGGCGTATAAACAATTTTTTGGATAGTCGCCCAGCAGCTTTTATGGTATTTTTATGCACCTTTTTACAGGGGTGAGATCTGGATGAAAGCACGGATAAAATGGGTGGAAGATGTTTTATTTCTGGCCGAGTCGGGCAGCGGCCATGGCATTGTCATCGATGGCCCGCCGGAACATGGTGGTAGAAATCTGGGGGTACGCCCCATGGAACTGCTGTTGATGGGGGTAGGGAGTTGTTCCGCCTTTGATGTGGTGCATATTCTGAAGAAAGGCCGGCATCCGGTGGAAGATTGCGAAGTCCAGATCAGCGCCGAACGGGCCGAGACCGTGCCCAAGGTGTTTACCCGCATCCATCTCCATTTCATCGTCAAAGGACGGGGGTTGAGCGAAAGTGCGGTCGAGCGGGCGGTGAAACTGTCGGCCGAGAAATATTGTTCGGCATCGATCATGCTGGGCAAAGCCGCTGAAGTCACCCATGATTTTCAGGTGGTCGATGTTGGGGCCAGCGAAAGTTGATTGCTTAGGAGGCAGATAAAGATTGATTGACAAACTGAAACTTCACGGTTTCAACAATCTCACCAAGAGCTTGAGTTTCAATATTTACGATATCTGCTATACCAGTGCGGCCAATCAGCAGAAATACATCGAATATATTGACGAGGCCTACAATGCCGAGCGCCTTACCCAAATATTGACTGATGTGGCCAATATCATCGGCGCTCATATCCTGAATATCGCCCACCAGGATTACGATCCGCAAGGGGCCAGCGTGACCATGCTGATTTCCGAGGATGCCATCAGCCACGCCGGTTTATCCAATTCCCAATCTCCGGGGCCACTCCCGGAAACCGTGTTGGCCCATCTGGACAAAAGCCATATCACGGTGCATACCTACCCGGAAAGCCATCCCCATTTTGGCATCAGCACCTTCCGCGCCGATATCGATGTCGCTACCTGCGGCAAGATTTCGCCTCTCAAGGCCTTGAATTACCTGATCCACAGCTTCGAGTCCGATATCGTGATCATGGATTACCGGGTCCGCGGCTTCACCCGCGATGTGAATGGCAAGAAGTTGTATATCGATCATGAGATCACTTCCATTCAAAATTTCATTGCCGAAGACACCAAGTCTCAATATCAGATGATTGACGTCAACGTCTATCAGGAAAACATCTTCCACACCAAAATGATGCTCAAGCAATTCGAGCTGGATGACTATCTTTTTTCTCCCGACGATGTGCTGTTGACGCCCGGGGAGCGGGCGGAAGTTCAGAAAAAAGTCCAGCAAGAAATGGCGGAAATTTTCTACGGCCGCAATTACGATACTTGAGACTTGTTGGCGGGAATGGCAGCGGCAATCCATGCCGTTTGATAAGGACCTATCGGTAACTTTTGATTTTCCCTGCCTTCCAATGTTTGACCGCTGAGCAGTTCTTGCCTGGCAGGGTAACGGAGCAGATCCGGAATCAGGGCATCGGGCGTTATCGGGCGGGTCTTTGCCGTGAGATTGCCAACGACGGCAATGGTTTGATGGCCATCGGAGGCCACCCGGCGGAAACCGAAAAGTCCCTCATTCAAGTGCAGGGGGTGCTGGGGGGCATCGGGGTGAAAGGCCGCTTGCTGGCGGCGTATCTGGATGCGCCGCAATAGCTCGTTAAAGATTTGTGCCGGGGCGGTGGCTGGGTCTTCCAGCAGGGGGATCAAATCACCCCATCGCCAACGGGGGCGATTGGCGGCTCTGGGATTGTTGGTGACTTCAAAGCGTTGACGATCGCTATGAGCCGCTACCAAACTGGGAAAATGGATGCCGGGAATGCCTTTCAACGCCAGAGTCAAGGTTTGCGCGCACAGCAGGCGGGCCATGGCCAATTCCGTCGAGGGTTGACCGGGATCGGTCAGCGCGTCGAAAAAACTGATATTTGCTTCAAACGGCAGCGAACGATCACCGCAGCGGTAAGGAGAGATGTGGGCGCCCCGTTTCTGGAGCCAATCCACCAGCTGGCCGAGTTCGGCATCGGGCAATAATCCCCGCAAGGGATTGAGGGCGATGCCGTTGGCGTCGTCGGTTTGATTGACAAAACCGCACCCGGGCGGCGGCGTGGGCAGACTCTCCAGCCACTGGTGTAAAAAGTCCGCCCGGCCGCTCAGCAGGCCGTGAATCAGCAAGCCACCCAGGGCGTGGGTATAAAGCAAGTGACTTTCGTCACCTTCCCCGAAATAACGCCAACTGCGATTGTGAGAAAGCGGGGCTTCCGCCAACAGCAAGACTTCGGGGGCGCTCATGGCCAGAACGTCGCGGAATATTTTCACCAGTAGGTGATCTTCGTCCAGATCCAGCGAACAAGTGTCCGCATCTTTCCATAGATACGGTACTGAATTCAGTTGCAGAATGGAGGCGCCGTGGTTGACACGGCCCAGCATGATATCGAGAAATTCGAATAATACATCGGGATTACGGAAATCGAGATCAAACTGATCGCCACCAAAGGTACTCCAAAGATGGCGCTCTCCCCGCCGGGTCTGAATGAGGGAAAGAACGGGCGTGCCGCAGGGCGATGCCACGGCCGGTAAATTGCTGTCCGGCTCCAGGGAAACAAAATAACCCCGGGCCGGGAAGATACCGTCCACATAGTCATGGAACCAGGCGCTGTTCCGGGAGACGTGATTCAAAACCAAGTCGAACATCAACGAATAATCGCGCGTTAATGCCTCGATATCGTTCCAATCCCCCAATCCTGGATTGACGATACGGTGGTCCTGGATGGCGTATTCCTCACCTTCCTCGGCAAGGAAGAAAGGCAATAAATGCAGGCCGGCAAAGTGGTCGCCGATATAGTCCCGGAGAAAAATCTGCAGAGTGCGGAGAGGTTTTTCCCCGGGTTTGGAAAGACTGTCGCCAAACAGCGCCAGTAGGGTATCGTGTTGGCTCCAAGCAGGGAGCGGGGGTTTTTCCGAGCAAGGGTAGCGGCTGAGTAATTGCGCCAAGCGCGCACTGAGCCTGGGGGCGTGATGATCACCGTAAAGACGGGCGAAGCGTTGCTCTACGCGGAGAAGGATTTCGCTGGGCAGAATTTTCATGGCCACGGAGGAAGTTTTCTGGTCTCATAAGCAAAGTACCATAAAACCGCTTACATGGCATGGATGATGTTGCTCATCAGGGTCTGCAAGCCATACCTTAGCACCGGATAGCTATAATATTCCCGCGCCAGGGCGAAATTGTGATCCACCATTTGTTGGCGGTAATCGGCATCGTTGATGACTTTGCGCACTTCCTCCACCACGTGCCGGTCCACAAAGCCGTCCATCAGGGGAAGCCGGAAACCCTTGGGTTCGATATCGCGGGCGAACACCGAATAACGGTTGACGACAATCGGTACCCGGTAGTACACCGCTTCCAGAAAGGCATTGCCGAACCCTTCGTACAGACTGGGATAAGTGACCAAATCGGCGTGCAGATACAGGTCGTCCAGGGTATAGATTTTCCGTCCCTGGTCATCGAGATGACGCTTGTCGTTGATCCGGTCGCCGAAGTAACGGGCATCGATGCCCTCGTCCTGCGCCAATTGCATGATACGCTGGAAATATTCCACCCCTTCGTCACCAACGCCGTGGGAAAGAATCAGCTTGCAGCGGGGATCGCCCAACATGCGCAGCAATGTGATGGTATGCTCGATTCCCTTGCGCGGCACCACCCGGGTGGGTTGAAGAATGAGAATGTCTTTGTCGTCCAGGCCCAGCTCCTGGCGGATATCGGCATTGTAATCGTCGATATGAGGGGCGGGTTTGTCGAAATTCAGGACATTGGGAATCAAGATGGAAGACAGTCCCTTGCGCCAGGAAAGCTCTTCCCGCGCGGCCTGATTGATCACCACATGCTGCATGCCCGGCAGGCGGGGCGGGAAGGCCATTTCCAGATAGTCGGCAATAGGGGAAATCTGGAAGCGGACCCGCTCCCAGTAAAAGTCGTGGTGATGGCAAATGGTCGGGAGCCCGGTTTCCATCAGGAATTCGGTAATGGCCACCCCTAGGGGGACATGCATGGGGATTGTCAGGGCATTTTGCACAATCAGGCGGGTGATTTCGAAGCGGTTGACAAATTCATACAGGGTTTCCTTGAGATATTCCGCCAGATCACGGATCCGCCGGCTCACTTCCGGCAGGCGCCGGGTATTGCCCCAAAGTTTTTGGTTGATCCACTCGTTATCCGGATGATGGAAATAGGCTTCGGGAATGCACAGACTGATCTCCGGCGCCCGGTCCAAACGCCCCCCGTACCAAAAGCTGATATGCTGATCTTCCCACAACACCTCGGCCCACTTGGCCGATTCCAGGGAAACGCCGTCGGTGCCGGCAAACCGGGTAGAGACAAAACCAATATTTTCCGCCATCAAATCTAATCCAAGCCTGGTGGTCAGTGAAGTTTCTTGTCGGGTTGGTAATAAAGATTAGTGCAATGAGCAGATTCCGGCCAGGTTTGTTGGAAGTGGCCGGTCAACTCAGGCATTGAAGGGCCAAATTTCCAGCCATTGCGCACCACCATAGAAACAGCAAAGCCGGTATTCCAAAGAGGAATACCGGCTTTTTCCCGGTGGGGAAAGTCAGAGACTACCCCAGGGATGCGCAGCTAATCAAGCGCTGCGGCGGCGGGCACCAAACATCCCCAGCAGACCTGCGCCCAGCAGGAACAGGATTCCAGGCTCTGGAGCAGGAGCCGGTGGTGGTGCTGGTTGGTTGCCGGTGGTGGCGAATTGATCCAGCGTAAGGTCAGATGATTCTGAGCCCACGATGGTGAGGGATAGTGAACTGACATTCGTGAAATCCACCCCGCCAAAGTCGGCAAAAGGAACGGTTTGCGGCCCAACGCCCAAACCGCTTAGAGTCACCTCGGTGCCGTTAACGGAAATAATCAGGTCCATAGCACCTTGGTCTATGCTAAGGATATCAAGAACAAACGCACCATCCACCAGACCTTCGGTCAGGTCCTGGGGTGATGGGTTCAGGCCCCAATCAATGACGCTGGTGGCGCTAGTCAACGCATCCGCACTGTGAGAGAAAATCCCTGGAGGTGCGATGACCTGGGCTTTAGCATCCAAAGGGCCGGTTTTGGTGATCGAGATGTCCCGGCTGCCGATTTCAGCCGTGGCTGGATCATCGAAACTGTCGATTACCAATGCTTGGGCACCGCCCGCAACCCCCATTCCCAGAGTAATTGCTGCTGCCAAAAGTTTCTTTTTCATTTGAAAATCTCCTTAAGAACTATAGAGAACTTGGTTGTAGTAAGTTTGGGAATCAAAATTTGCCTCCCCAATAGCTTTAAGCAACATCCATGCCAAACAAAATAAATTAATAAATATTAATGGGTTAATGCCAGGTTTCCTGTCGGTGTTCGCGGCTATGGCGTATTGTGTAAAAAAAACTGACTATCGGCCTTGGCTTTTATCCGGGAGGAGCAGCTTTGCTGTAATGAGTTTTGGATTTCTCAAGATTGAAATGAGTAAATCACTTTAAAACCATTAAGTGCTCTATGTTTCTAATCTAATAGTTTCGATATTAAATAATATGAAAATGGATGTCAAAGCGCATTTGTTTCCCGGTTTTATGTTGCATTAGTGTCAGGTAATTTTACACACTGATGGTCAGGTAAACGGTAAAATTACCATTATGATGCGCATCGTTATTGTTCATTATCATTTGCGTCCTGGCGGGGTAACCCGGGTGATTGCCCATGCGGCCACGGAATTGATGACCCGTGGCGTTTCGGTGGCGGTATTGGCGGGTGGTGATTTGCCAGGGGATTTTCCTTGCCCGGTCCGGCAAGTGCCGGCATTGGCTTATGATGAAGGTGACGCGTCGGCCGATCCGTTGGCATTGCACCGGCAAATGGAAGCGGCCGCCCATGAAGCCTTGGGGGGCGGGGTGGATCTCTGGCATATCCACAACCACAGTTTGGGGAAAAATCTGGCGCTGCCGGTGGTGGTGTCGAAGCTGGCAGAGGCTGGACAAAAACTGCTGCTGCAGATCCATGATTTTCCCGAGGACTTTCGTGGCTATAATTACCGGCGCTTGCGCGATTTTATTCCGGTGGATCAATTTGCCGAGACTTTATACCCTCAGGCTGCCCATGTTCAATACAGCGTTTTGAATGGCCGCGACAGGCGTTTTTTATCCAGGGCGGGCGTGCCCGACGAAGGTTTGCACCTGCTTCCCAATCCGGTTTGGGTGCCGGAATCTGCCACGGA
Source organism: Methylothermaceae bacterium (assembly GCA_026985035.1). GTDB lineage: Bacteria > Pseudomonadota > Gammaproteobacteria > Methylococcales > Methylothermaceae > Methylohalobius. The sequence continues at coordinate 7,494 of JALSQY010000186.1, read as the reverse complement.
AGACATACCCGATTGGCCTTACCGGTTGTGGTTGTATCCGACCCGTGCCATCCGCCGAAAAAATATAGGAGAGTGGCTGTTGTGGTCGGCGCTGGCGGATTCAGAAGATCATTTCGCCACTTCCCTGGCGCCGGAAAATCCCCGGGAACGACAACGTTATCGCGGCTGGGTAAGGTTGGCGCAAGCATGCAATCTGCCAGTCAGCTTTGATTTGGCCACCCGGACCCAACTGTCTTTCGCCACCTTGTTGCGTAGTGCCTATTGTCTGGGTACCACCAGCGTTGCCGAGGGCTTCGGCATGGCTTTTCTGGAGCCGTGGCTGCTGGACCGGCCGGTGGCGGGCCGGAATCTGCCGGAAATCACCCGGGATTTTGAGTCTTCAGGGGTGGCCCTTTCTCATCTCTATAATCGCCTGCCAGTTCCCTTGGACTGGTTTGACCCCGGGGAAATTACAACCCGCCTGCGCCGCGCGTTGACCCGATTATATGCGGATTACCGGCTCCCGCCGGCACGGGAATCTGAATTCCAGCGGGCGTGGAATGCGTGGGTGAAGGACAATCAAATAGACTTCGGTTGTCTGGATGAAGACTTGCAGGCCAAGGTGATCCGTCATCTTTGCCGTCATCCTGAATCCCGCAAGGTTTTGTCCCGCTCCCGATTGACGGTTGCCGGGGAAGGGGTGATTGCTCAGAACCGCCGGGTTATCCAGGAACAATACAGTCTGCCCGCCTATGGTGAGCGGTTGATGGCCATTTACCAAGGGCTTGTGCAATCTTCGCCGGGGCCTGTCTCGGGATTGAACTGCGAGGAGTTACTGCGCGCTTTTCTCCAGCCGGAACGTTTGAATTTGTTAAGGTTATGAACACGGAAAGATTGGTAAAAAGGATACTGGCGCTGTCACGCCCTCTCAAGCCTCAGCCAACCGATATCCAGCCCCGTTTGTTGCCCTTGACGGGAATCAAGACCGTGCTGTTTGATATTTACGGCACCTTGTTTATTTCTGCCGCCGGTGATATCGGCGTGGATATGGCGGTGGACAATGACCAGGCCTTTCGAGCGGCGCTGCAAGCGGTGGGGTTGCCGCCCAAAGGAAACGCCGGGTTGCTGAAGGAAGCCATCGAGACCGATCATCGGCGCAAGCGGGCGCAAGGGATAGACTTTCCGGAAGTGGATATTGTGCAAATCTGGCGCCGGGTAGTGACTGTTCTTATGCCCGGGGTTGTACTGACCCACGATCAATTACAGCAGCTTGCCCTGGAATATGAACTGCGCAGCAATCCCGTCTGGCCCATGCCCGGCCTGGAAGAGATGTTGGAAGGGTTGAAAAGCAGAGGAATAAAAATGGGGTTGATCTCCAATGCCCAATTTTACACCCCCTTGTTATTGGAAGCCTTCCTGAAAAAACCGCTCAAGGCAATCGGGTTTGACGAGGATTTGTGCATTTTCTCCTATCGGCTGGGAGAGGCCAAGCCCAGCCAGCGTCTGTTTCAGCAGGCCGTTAGCCGTTTGGCGGAACTTGGCATCAAGCCTGCCGAAGTGATGTACCTCGGCAACGACAAGTTGAAGGATATTTGGCCAGCCGCCCACGCTGGCCTGGTTACGGCTTTATTTGCCGGCGATGCCAGGTCGTTGCGTTTGCGGGAGGAGGACCCCCGCTGCCAAAGGTTGCAGCCTGACCTGATCGTCAAATACTTGCCGGAACTGTTGCAAGTGACGGTGTAATGCAACTTACTCCAGATCAAAAAATACGCAAAATCCTTGGGAAAAAATTTTGGGTTGCGCTAAACTGATCCGCCCTTGAACTTTACGCTGCACGGTTTATGCGGATTGGCCCTTATACACTGTCATCCCCGGTGATTCTGGCGCCCATGGCGGGGGTGACGGATCTGCCTTTCCGGCGGTTGTGCCGGAAGTTTGGCGCAGGATTGGCGGTGTCGGAAATGATTACCAGCCGTCCCCGGCTGCAAAGTCATCCCCGTACCCGGCTGCGGGTGGATCATCGGGGAGAACCGCCGCCGCGGTCCATCCAGATTTTGGGGGTCGAGCCCAAGGAAATGGCTGAATGTGCCCGCCGTAATGTCGATGCCGGGGCACAGATTATTGATATCAATATGGGGTGCCCGGCAAAGAAAGTCTGCCGGGTGGCGGCAGGTTCCGCCTTGTTGCGGGATGAAAGAAAAGTCGCTTCCATTTTGGAAGCGGTCGTGAGCGCCGTGGCGGTGCCGGTGACACTTAAAATCCGCACCGGCTGGGACACACAAAATAAAAACGCCATCAGCATTGCCAAAATCGCGGAAAACAGTGGCATCCGGGCGTTGGCGATTCATGGCCGGACCCGGGCTTGCGGATTTCAAGGGAAGGCTGAATATGACACCATTGCTGCGGTAAAATATTCGGTGAAGATTCCGGTGATTGCCAATGGGGATATTGACTCCGCCGCAAAAGCCAAACGAGTTTTGGCGATGACAGGCGCCGATGCCGTTATGATCGGGCGGGCAGCACAAGGGCGGCCTTGGCTGTTTCGGGAAGTCAGTCAAGGTCTGATGAACGAGGGTTCGTCTTTTGGGTTAAACAGGGAAGAGATTGTCGATACTGTCATTGGCCATCTCGTTTCTTTGCATGAGTTTTATGGCCCGCAGCAAGGTGTCCGCATTGCCCGCAAGCATATCAACTGGTATTTGAGTCACCTGGGTTTGGCGAAGGAAGGTTGGCGTTTTATTCTCGGATTGTCAGACGCCCAGACTCAATTACAACAAGTGGAAAAGCTGCTTAATGATCATTTGTATCATTAAGCAGGGGGATGTTTGTTTTTCAAGAAAAACGGGGAAGTATGTTTCCAAAATTCAATAAAAACATAAATATAAAGGAAGCGGTGGATGAACAAGGAAAGTGAGAGACCTGTTTTGGAAGGCATTGTCCTAAAAGAACAAGTACGCGCCGCCGTGGAGCAGTATTTTTTCCAATTGGATGGCCATACGGTGGTCGGGCTTTATGCCATGGTGATAGCGGAAGTGGAAAAGCCGTTGCTGGAGGCAGTGCTGGCCCACACCGGCGGTAATCAAAGCAAGGCTGCCAAGGTGTTGGGGATGAGCCGCAGTACGCTGCGCAAGAAAATGCAACAATACAGGATTGAATAAGATGCACAAGGTTAAGCGGGCGCTGGTGAGCGTCTCGGATAAAAAAGGGGTGGTGGAATTTTGCGAGGGACTCAAGGCATTGGGGATAGACATTTTATCCACCGGCGGGACAGCCAAGTTATTGCAGGATAACGGCATTGCGGTGACAGAAGTCTCTGAAGTGACTGGCTTCCCGGAAATCATGGCGGGACGGGTGAAAACCCTCCACCCCAAAATCCATGGTGGCATTCTTGGCCGCCGCGGCATCGATGAGGCAGTGATGGCGCAGCACGGTATCGAGCCCATCGACTTGGTAGCCGTCAACCTCTACCCTTTTACCCAAGTGATTCGACAACCGGATTGTGATTTAAGCAAGGCCATCGAAAATATCGACATCGGTGGACCCGCCATGATCCGCGCCGCCGCCAAAAATCATAGTGCCGTCGGGGTCATAGTGGATCCTGAGGATTATGGTGAGGTTTTAGAGGCCCTGCGTTTGAACCTGAATGTCTTGCCCGACGTGTTACGGCTTGAGCTGGCGACCAAGGCCTTTCAACATACCGCCAGTTACGATAGCGCTATAGCCGCTTATCTGGAAAAAGTTCATAATCCAGAGGCGGGCTTGCCGGTAGTGGCCAATTTGAGTCTAAAAAAGACAAGAGATTTGCGCTACGGCGAAAATCCCCATCAAAAGGCCGCGCTTTATCAGGATGGCGAAGCGCCGGCGGGGACCTTGGGCCACGCCCGCCAGATACAAGGCAAGCCTTTGTCCTACAATAATCTGGCCGATGCCGATGCGGCGCTGGAATGCGTCAAGACTTTTCGCGAGACACCTGCTTGCGTCATCGTCAAGCATGCCAATCCTTGCGGCGTGGCACAAGCATCTTCCTTGCTGGAAGCCTATGACCGGGCTTACGCGACAGATCCCACCTCGGCCTTTGGCGGTATTATCGCCTTTAATCAGGCTTTAGACGAAGAAACAGCCCAGGCGATTGTACAGCGCCAATTTGTCGAGGTGATCATTGCTCCCAGCGTTACCCGAGAGGCGGAAGGTGTCTTGGCGGCCAAAGCCAATCTGCGGGTGCTGGCTTGCGGCATGTGGGAGCAACCCCAGCCGGAACTGGAATACAAACGGATTTCCGGGGCAATGCTGGCGCAGGAGAAGGATATCGCCATGCTGGACCGGGAGGCCATGAAGGCGGTCAGTCAGCGTTCACCTTCTGAAACTGAATGGCGGGATCTGCTGTTTGCCTGGAAAGTGGTGAAATATGTCAAATCCAACGCCATTGTTTACGCCCGGGACGGGCGTACCATTGGTATTGGCGCCGGCCAGATGAGCCGGGTGTATTCCGCCAAAATCGCCATCATGAAGGCCCAGGAAGAAGGTTTGAAAATCACCGGATCGGTGATGGCGTCCGATGCCTTCTTTCCCTTCCGTGACAGCGTCGATTCTGCGGCGGAGGCGGGGGTGACCGCCATTATCCAGCCGGGGGGATCCATTCGGGATGAAGAAGTCATCGCCGCCGCCGATGAGTTTGGTATTGCCATGGTATTTACCGGGATGCGGCATTTCCGGCACTGACCATGCATTCTCTTACCGTCAAAACTGCGCCAGATGCGGGTGTGGGGGTGGTTTTTCTTCCTGGGGGAGGGTGTCGCAAAAGGCGACACCTTCTGCGATGTAGGGATGCATCGCCCTTTTCAATGGCCGTAAGCCATTGAAAAGGGAGGAATCGGAAAATCGCCCTTTCCCTGATTGAGAATGACAGGGGAATTTTCAACCCCGCAAGAAAGATTGCCGGGTTGATAACAAGGCAGGCTACTTTCTGACCACCATCGGCCCCAACGGCCGGCCGCCGATCAAATGCAGATGCAAATGGAACACTTCCTGGCCGCCGTGTTTATTGCAGTTGAAAATCAGCCGATAGCCGTCTTCGGCGATGCCTTCCTGTTCCGCCAGTAATTTGGCGACATAAATCATGTGTCCTACCACCGGTTCGTCTTCTGGCTGGATATCGTTGACAGTCGGGATGGCTTTGTTGGGGACAATCAAGATATGAGTCGGGGCGGCCGGATTGATATCGCGAAAGGCAGTCACCTGCTCATCTTTGTACACGATATCGGCGGACAGCTCGCCGGCGATGATTTTTTCGAAAATGGTAGTCATGGGGCAGACTCCTTGTTGTTTTTTTCTGTCGTTTGAAAGTGTTTGAGATATTGCCCGTAGCCTTCTTTTTCCAGCGATTCCTTGGGGATAAAACGCAAGGCGGCGGAATTGATGCAATAGCGCAGCCCGGTGGGGGGCGGCCCGTCGTTAAAGACGTGGCCTAAATGGGAATCGGCATGCTTGCTGCGTACTTCAATGCGGCGCATGAACCAGCTATTGTCTTGCTTTTCCACGATATTTTCAGGCTCCAAGGGTTGGCTGAAACTGGGCCAGCCGGTGCCGGAATCGAATTTATCCAAGGAACTGAACAGAGGTTCCCCCGACACGATATCCACATATATCCCTTCCTGTTTATTATCCCAGTATTCGTTTTTGAAGGGGGGTTCGGTACCGTTTTCCTGGGTGACTTGATATTGCAGCGGCGTCAGTTTTTGTCTGAGGGTTTCTGGATCGGGTTTTTGGGAGCTGGATTTATCCATCGTGTGCCACACTTGTTGGATGAATTGGTCCCGGCCTGAACCGAGCCGGTAGAATTTATATTTTACCGGATGATGCCGGTAATAATCCTGGTGATAGTCTTCGGCGGGGTAGAATTTTTTCAATGGCAGGATTTCGGTGACGATAGGGCGGTCGAATTTCCCCGACTGCTGCAACGCTTGTTTGGACGCTTCGGCCAGTTGTTTTTGCTCTTCATCGTGATAGAAGATGGCGGTTCGGTATTGCGGGCCGCGGTCGACGAACTGGCCGCCGGGATCGGTGGGATTGACGTGGCGCCAGAACACCTCGAGCAACTGCTGATAGGTGATTTTACTGGGATCGAAAGTGACCTGAACCGATTCCAGGTGCCCTGTGGTCCCGGAGGAGACCTGTGCATAAGTCGGGTGGTCAATATCGCCGCCCGTATAGCCGGAGACGGCTTTCACCACGCCCGCAACTTTCTCAAAATCCGCTTCCAGGCACCAAAAACATCCGCCGGCGAAGGTGGCTTGTTGCAAGTGTTCGGAATCATTCATCGAGCTTGCCCCATAAATGGTAGGTGACAGGTAAAAACCAAGTATAAAGGTAAGAAATAGGCGCATCAACAATCTCCTGCTGGTTTGCAACATGGCTATCGTATCAGTTTTGGTTATCCTTAGGACCCGGATTGGGAGGGTATGGTTTTCAGCTGACAGGGAGAGCGGGCATTATTGCAATTCCCGGTGACGCACAAGGACGGGATAGGGGGAGTTGCTGAAGCGTTGACCGAGTTTTTCAGCCAGGTATACGGATCGGTGCTGTCCGCCGGTGCAACCAATGGCAACAGTGAGATAGCTGCGGTTCTGATGGAGGAACTGGGGAATCCATGTTTCCAGAAGAGATTGAATGGTATTCAAGTATTGCCGGGTTTCCGGCAGGTTTTCCAGAAAGGCGGCGACGGCCGGGTCGCGCCCGGTTAAATTTCTGAGGCTGGGCTCCCAATGAGGATTGGAAAGACAGCGGGCGTCAAAGACGAAATCGGCATCGAGGGGAAGGCCATATTTGAATCCAAAGGATTCGAAACACAGAGAAAGTTGAAAGGTATTGCGTTGTCCCAGGCGTTGGCAAACCTGTTCCCGGAGTTGGTGAATATTGGTGCGGGTGGTGTCGAGGTGTAAATCGGCAAGCGTGGCGATCGGTTCCAGGAGCTTGCGTTCTTCTTCGATGGCATCTGCCAAGGGTAGGCCGGCGCTGTCCAGGCTGGCATGACTCAGCGGATGTTTGCGGCGGGTTTCGCTGTAGCGTTTGAGCAGGGTATTGGTGTCGGCGCTGAGGAAAAGGATTTGGCAGCCGATGGAAAACTGCCTCAGCATAGTGAGTACCTGCAGGAAAAGTTCGACATCGCCTGTCAGATTGCGGCAGTCAATACTGATGGCCGTCTTGTCGTAAAGCTGGGGATTTTTCTGGCAAGTATCGCGTATGAAAGTTTCGATTAACCGGACTGGTAAGTTGTCGATACAATAATAGCCGCAATCTTCCAGCGTACTTAGGGCAATGCTTTTGCCAGATCCCGATAAGCCGCTGACGAATACCAATTGCATCACAAAAGCCGTTTGCGTTGGCTGGATGACGGGATCCCCAAAGCTTCCCGGTATTTGGCCACGGTGCGCCGGGCGACATTGATGCCTTTTTCCTGGAGCAGTTTGGAGATTTTTTGATCGCTCAGGGGTTTGGCGGGATTTTCATGATCCACCA
>JALSQY010000185.1 GCA_026985035.1 Methylothermaceae bacterium | reverse complement strand
TTCCCGCTCGGGCATTTGCCCGTGGGCGGTGCGTACCCGGATTTCCGGCACCAGGCGCTGGATTTCTTCCGCCATGCGCTCCATGGTTTCAATCTTGTTGTGCACGAAGTACACTTGTCCACCCCGTTTGATTTCCCGCAGAACCGCTTCCTGGATCAAAGCGTCCACCCATTCGGTAATGAAGGTCTGGATGGGATGGCGCCCTTCCGGTGGGCTGGCAATGATGGAAATATCCCGCAGCCCGGACAGGGACATATTAAGGGTGCGCGGGATGGGGGTGGCGGTCAGGGTCAGCAGGTCCACTTCACTGCGCAGTTTTTTGAAGTGTTCTTTTTGGCGGACGCCAAACCGGTGTTCTTCATCAATGATGACCAGCCCCAGATTTTTGTATTGAACGCTTTTCTGAATCAATTTGTGGGTGCCGATGAGAATATCTACCTTGCCGTCGGCTACATCGGCGAGCACTTGTTTTTGCTTTTTGGGGGTGACGAAGCGCGACAGCACTTCCACCCGGACCGGCCAATCGGCAAAGCGGTCGAGAAAATTCTGATAGTGCTGCTGGGCCAATAGGGTCGTGGGCACGAGCACCGCTACTTGTCTGCCGTTGTGCACCGCCACAAACGCCGCCCGCATGGCCACTTCGGTTTTGCCGAAGCCCACATCGCCGCACACCACCCGGTCCATGGGTTGGGGCGATTGCATATCCTGGATCACTGCTTCAATTGCGGTGGCCTGATCGGGGGTCTCTTCAAAGGGAAAGGCCGCGGCAAAGGATTCATAGGACTCGGAATCCAAGGTAAATTGCTGCCCCTTTTTGGCAGCGCGCTTGGCGTGAATTTCCAGCAACTCCGCCGCTACGTCCCGCACCCTTTCCTGGGCTTTACGCTTGGCTTTCTTCCACTGCTCGCCTCCCAGCTTGTGCAAGGGGGCGGATTCAGGCTCCGCGCCGCTATAGCGGCTGATCAGATGAAGGGAGGAAACCGGCACATAAAGCTTGTCTTGATTGGCATACTCCAAGGTGAGAAATTCCGTTTCCACCCCGCCAACTTCCAAACGCTGCATCCCCAAATAACGGCCGACGCCATGGTCGCGATGAACGACTGGCGCGCCTATGGTCATTTCGTTCAAGTCCGCCAGCAGGTTTTCCATATCCCGCGCTGATTCGCGGCGCGGGCGTTTTTGCCGGACCTTTTCGCCGAAGATGCGGTTTTCCGGAATCACCGCAAAGCCGGGGTTTTTATGCCATAAACCTTCTTCGATCGGGGCAATGGCAAGGGCCAAATCAGGATGTTTTTCCATGAATTCGGACCAGCCCTCGATGATTTTCGGTTTGATGCCATGCTTTCCTAGCGTTTCTAATAGCACCTCCCGGCGGCCCGGGCCTTCAGCAGTAAAAAGGATGGGGCCTGGGGTTTGGCCGATGAATTGCAGGAGTGCTTGGGCGGGCGATTTTTTGTTGGGGTTAAGGCCAATGTCAGGCAGTTCTTGGGTAACAAAATCGATGATTTGGGTCTTTTCGCTGGTATTGTTCAGGAAAATCCGGGGGTGAGCGCGCAGTTTTTGAGTGAACGCTTCCGGCGACAGATATAAGGCTTGCGGAGGCAAGGGAGGGCGTTCCAGATCCCCTTTGCGCAGGCGGTAACGGTCTTCCACTTCCTCGTAAAATGCTCTGGGGACATTTTCATCGTGATGGACAATAAGGGTGGCCTGGTCGGGAAGGTAGTCGAATAATGTGTCTGTTTTTTCTAAAAAGAGCGGCAAGTACGATTCGATTCCCCCCGGCAGGAAACCGCGGCTGACATCTTGATACAAGGCGTTTTGCGAAGGCAAGTCGGGGAAAGCGTTGCGGAATGCGCGGCGGAAGCGTTTGATGCTTTGCTCGTCAATGGGAAATTCCCTTGCCGGATAAAGCTCGATGCTTTCGATTTTATCGATGGAACGTTGGGTCTCTGGATCGAAAGTGCGGATGGAATCGATTTCCTCATCGAACAATTCGATTCTCAAGGGAATATCGCTCGCCATGGGAAAAAGATCGAGAATCGCTCCCCGCACGGCAAACTCCCCATGCTGCTGTACCTGAGGCACGCATTGATAACCGACTTGTTCCAATTGTTGACGTACTGTGCCAAGGTTTAGTTGATCCCCCACCTTGAGATTCAAGGTTTGGGACAAGATATGATCCACCGGCGCCAGTCTCTGCATCAAGGTGGCTACCGTCGTAATCAATACTCCCTGATGAGTTTGATGCAAGCGGGCGAGCGTTTTGAGCCGCTCTGAAATGATTTCCGGCAGGGGAGAGAAGACATCGTAGGGAAGGGTTTCCCAATCGGGGAAATGAAGCACGGGGATGGCTTTATCCAGAAAAAAACGTATTTCCTGTTCTAATTGCTGGGCGCCATGGCTGTCGGCGGTAACAACGACATACAACCTCGAATCCTGCTCAATGGCGCCAGCAATTGCCAATGCAGTGGCGGCTCCATGAAGACCAGTCCAACTGAAAACTTCTTGGGGTTTGCTCGGGGAGGGAGGCAATAGAATAGAAGAAAGAGGAGATTCTTGTTTGTGTATAGCTGAATCCATGGCGTTGGTCTAAATTTGAATATAAATATAAGTTTCAGGTTGAATTAAACGGGAAACACGATAATTCCGGTAAACGGAGGTATTAAATCGTTCATGGACGAATATCAATACCCATGCCTGCCCGGCCAGATGCCACAAAAGCAAAGACCCAAAGTGATTGTTTCCCGGGTTGGCAGCGGCAAATGCTGCTTGATGAGACCGGTTGGACCGGCTAAGGTTTACCACTTTTCTCCTCGGGGTTAAATTAAACTGCCTGCCTTTGTTATGGTTTGGAAGTGGTTAGGCCCAAGATTTTCCAAGCTTGCATCCCGCCCCGGTACCATTGAATTTTCTCCGCTGGATACTGTATTTCTAAAAGCTTTCGTATCACAGAAGACGAATGCGGGCTCCAGAGGCCATTGCAAAAAAACACCAGAGTTTTGACGTTGGAAAAATCCCAGCCTGCTTTTGTTTTTTTAGCGCCGAAATACTGGGTCAAGATTTGTTCCGGCTTTTTATCAAATTCTGTCCATGGAATATTGACAGCAAGGGGAAGCGTTTCTTTTCGGTACCATTCGGGTATGCGCGTATCAACCAGAAGCATGTCGGGACTGGAAGGAATAGATTGCATAAAGGTAATTAATTCCAGTTCTCCCAGAGTTTTAATGCCACCAGAAATATTGATAGGTTGAATACAAAAAGGCGGACAAGGCCTGGAGGTCTTGTCAAAAGGAGGATCAATTGTATGGGTTTTGTCCTGATTTCTCTGAATCACTATCTGGGCGTTTGGGGTTCTTATTTCTATTTTGGCGACATTTTTAGTGATATTGACCCATGTCTTTTCTTCGTCCGCCACGGCTGATTTGGCTGGCAGATGAATAAAAATGCTGAATATCATTATCAGGGATGAAGGGAATCGTTTGAACATTGGTATAATGAATGAAGTTATTAATAAAAATGTCGTATAATAAATAGCAAGAAGTCACGATTAACTATGGCTTCCCTTGTATTGGATAACATGCATACAGAAGAGGTATTGATGGATATGCAAATTGCTGAACTTCAGGATTTGTCTGAAGAGGAATTGCAAAAAGTTATTGAAGAGGCGCGTAAAACCCTGGAAACCAAAACCAGGGAAAAGCGGGAACAGGTTATTGCGCAAATCAAGGAATTGGCCGAGTCGGTTGGCCTGGAAGTGGAGATTCGGGATAAAAAAGCCGGAGTTTCCACAAGAAGATCCCGAAAAGGTATTAAGGTGCCAATTAAATATCGCCACCCCAGTGATCCTTCCTTGACCTGGACTGGACGAGGCCAAATGCCCCGCTGGATGAGGGAGTTGGTTGAACAAGGTCATGACCGGGAAGAATTCAGGATACACGATTGATTCAATCCAGATACCGCCGGGTCAACCCTTGATAAGCGTCAATTCGGCGATCCCGCAGAAAAGGCCAGATCCGGCGGACTTCCTCAGAGCGGTGGCGGGGAATTTGGGCCATCAGAACAGTTTCTTGGTCTGAATTTGCTTGGGCCAACAATTCGCCCTGGGGACCGGCAATAAAGCTATTTCCCCAAAAATGAATACCCGGAGTTTGATGGCTGGGATCGGGTTCCAGCTGGATACGATTGCAGGACATGACCGGGAGGCCATTGGCCGCCGCATGGGCCCTTTGGCTTAATTGCCAAGCATCCAATTGCCGTCTTTTTTCGCCGTCATCGTCCCGCGGGTCCCAGCCAATGGCTGTGGGGTAGAGCAAGATTTCCGCGCCGGCCAATGCCATCAGCCGTGCCGCCTCCGGGAACCATTGATCCCAACAAATCAACACCCCTAATTTTGCCACACTGGTGGTGATGGGGTGGAATCCCAGGTCGCCGGGAGTGAAATAAAACTTTTCATAGAAACCGGGATCATCGGGAATATGCATCTTGCGATAAATACCAGCGATACTGCCGTCATTTTCCAATGCCACCGAGGTATTATGGTAGAGCCCTGGAGCACGGTGTTCAAATATCGAGGCGACGATGACAATATTTAATTCTTTGGCTAACGCACCTAGTTTTTCCGTTGTTTTTCCAGGAATTGGTTCAGCCAGATCAAAATTGGCTGTAGATTCTACCTGGCAAAAATAAGGTAATCCATGGAGTTCCGGTAACAGGATCAATTCCGCTCCTTGCTTGGCTGCGTAGCGGATATTCCGGCATGCCGCCTCCGTATTTTCCTGCCAATTTCCATGGCAAGCTTGCTGTATGACAGCGACACTCAGACTATCTGCCATTATTTGACCTCACATTGGACAGGCGCGGGATATTGCATGGACATGCAATGTAAACTGCCATATTGAAGAATTAAAGGGTTGGCGGGAATTGGAATGATCTTGCGATCTGGAAAACACTTTGTCAATTGCGCCAGCGCAAATTCATCGGCCGGATCATTATAGACGGGCACCAAAACCGCACCGTTTATAATCAAAAAGTTGGCATAAGTGGCTGGCAACCGTCTGCCTTCGTTAGTGTAAACCGGCTTGGGTATCGGCAAGGGAAAAAGCCGGAAAGGCTCACCGGCAGGGGTTTTGAATGCCGCCAATTGCCGCGCCATGGCTTGAAGATCGGCATAATGGGAGTCAGCGGGATCATCACAGGCCGTATAAGCGATTGTATCCGGCCGGCAAAAACGCGCCAAGGTATCAATGTGGGCATCGGTATCATCGCCTTGCAAATGACCGTGATCCAGCCACAGAAATCGCTTGAAGCCCAGATATCGATTCAAAAGGGTTTCCGCGCTTTGGTGGTCACCATTCCGGTTGGGATTGAGAACTGATTTTCTGGTTGCCAGCAATGTCCCTTGTCCATCCGTTTCTATGCTTCCCCCTTCCAGCACCCAATGGACAGGATGATATGGAATGTCTCCAAAAATCCCCGCACGGTAAAGTGTTTCACCCAATCGTTTGTCTTTTGCGCAAGGATACTTATTGCCCCAGCCATTGAACTGAAAATCAACCAATATTGCCCGGCCGTGTTCAATCACTGCCAAGGGGGCGGTATCACGTACCCAGATATCATCATAGTCGGCTTGAAGATACTGGACATTAGTCTCAATCGCCCTTTGCTTTTGTAGCCGTTGGGTAATGAAATCGCGTTGCGAACGCTCTTTGAATAGAATCAATAGCGGTTGGTATTGGCTAATAAGCGTGGCGATTAAGCCATAGCAATGTTCCACCTTGTCGAACCAGGGGCCGAAGTCACCATCAGGATGGGGCCAGGCAATCAATACCATGGACTGGGGAGCCCATTCCGCGGGCATTCGTTTAGCCGTCATTCTTTGGCCCATTGCAGCATTTCCCGGGCGTGGGCAAGGGTTTGCTCGGTCATCTTGACGCCACCCAGCATCCGGGCAATTTCCCGCTGCCTGGCCGAAGGTGCCAAGGGTTCCACTTGAGTTTCGGAACCTGATTCGGCGCTGGTTTTGCTGACTTTTATATGATGATGGGCTTGGGCGGCCACTTGGGGTAGATGGGTCACGCACAATACTTGCCGGTTCTGTCCAAGTTCGCGCAATCTTTGCCCGACAATTGCGGCCACGCTGCCGCCGATCCCGGTATCCACTTCATCGAAAATCAAAGTGGGTACCGGTTTTTTCTCCCCGCAGGCGACTTGAATGGCCAGGCTCAAGCGCGACAATTCTCCGCCCGAGGCGACTTTTGCCAAAGGTCTGGGTGGCTGACCAGGATTGGTGGTCACTAAGAATTCTATGCGATCCAATCCATCTGCGCGGGGTTCTTCTTCAACGGTGTTAAGGTCAATGACGAATTGGCCGTGGGGCATGCCCAATTCGCGCATCAATTCAGTAATGCGGTCAGCGAGTACGGGCGCGTGTTTGCGGCGCTGCTCACTGAGGCGGCGGGCCATTTCGAGATACTGGTCCAGAAGTTGCCGGCAGCGTTGTTCCAGTTGCCCGATCATTTCATCCTGGTGGGTGATGTGGTGTAACTCTTCGCGCATCCTTGCAAGCGCCAAGGGGAGCTCCTCGGGCTGGACATGGTGCTTGCGGGCCAAATCATGCAAGGTGCTTAATTGGCTTTCCAGGCGCGCCATCTCAGCTGGATCACTCTCCAGAGTATCCAGCAAGCGGCGCAAGGAATGGCCGGCTTCTTCCAGTTGTACCTGGGCCTGCCTGAGCAAATCGCTGACTTCCGTGAATTCGGGCGCCAGTTCGGCGAGGGTTTCGATGTCCCGGGCCGCGATAGCCACTTGGGATTCCACGGAGGCTTCCGCGTCATGGAGACGATGCAATTGTGCCTGGGCGCTGGTCAAAATCTTGTCCAGGTTGGCCAGGCGAGTATGGTCTTCCACCAGGGAGTCATATTCCACGGTTTCTATGCCAGCCTCTTCCATTTCCTGAATCTGAAAACGTAAAAATTCTTCCCGCAAAGCCTGATCCGTGGTGGATTGGCGCAGCTGTTCCAACGCCTGACAGGCTTCGCGCCATTGTTGATGGCAGTGAGAAACTTGCGTGACTAAATTTTCAGCCTGGGCATGGTTATCCAGTAAACGGCGTTGGGCACCGGGCTGAAGGAGTTGTAAATGGGCATGTTGGCCGTGAATTTCCACTAACTGGCGCGCCAGGTCCTGAAGGGTTTGCAAGCTAACCGGGCGGTCATTGAGAAAAGCCCGGGAGCGGCCCTGCACGGCAACCGTTCGCCGGATCAAGCACGTTTCTCCACCGTCCAAATCGTTATCTTGCAACCACTGGCGAACTTCACTGGCGCCGGAAAGATCAAACTCCAAAATGATTTCAGCCTTCTTTGCGCCATTACGCACGATGTCAGGTACGGCCCGCTCTCCCAAAGCCAGGCCCAAAGCTGTGAGCAGGATAGACTTGCCGGCGCCGGTTTCTCCGGTTAATACCGTAAAACCCGGGAAGAACTCCAAATCCAGCGATTTGACAACCGCCAAATCACGAACGGTAAGTGCCGTCAACATAAAGTAAGTAAACTCAAATGGGTTTGAATTCGTTGCGAATTATAGTGGGCGTTAGTGAGGAAGTATCACAACAGCTTATCCGCTACTCCAGTTAAGTTTGACCCGTAAAATCTCAAAAAAATCATAATCCACCGGGTGTAATAGTTTAAAAGGTTTGTCCGCTTTTTTGATGACAATGTGATCGTCAATCAAAACCTCCGGAATCGAAACCGTATCGCAGGTAACTTCCGCCCGGATTTGCTTGGTGCTGCCAAACCCGATAGCCACTTCACTATCGCCATCGATGACAATGGGGCGGTTGGTCAGGGTATGGGGATTGACGGGCACCAAGCCAATGGCGTTCAGGGTGGGATATAAAATGGGCCCGCCACCGGACAAAGCGTAAGCCGTGGACCCCGTTGGAGTAGAGACAATCAAGCCATCGGCCCGCTGGGAATTGAGAAAGCGGCCATTGATATGGGTGATCAGTTCAATCATGCTTGGCGTAATCCAGCGGTGGACAACCACTTCATTGACGGCAACTTCTTCGTGAATCATTTTGCCATCGCGATGGATTTGGGCGCGCAGCATCAACCGTTCTTCGGTTAAATAACGTCCGGCCAAAATTTCATCTAATTTGGGCAAAGCCTGGTCGGGAGAAATATCCACCAAAAAACCGATGCGACCCAGGTTGACGCCAATGACCGGGGTTTCGAACTCTGCTACCGCGCGCACCGCATTGAGGAGTGTGCCATCCCCTCCCACCGCGATAATTACATCACATTCCCGGCCTAACTCGAGCGCGGCCCGGGCCTGTGTGGAGGGCGCCGACAATAGTTGCCAGCTGGATTCATCCAACAGCACATGAAAACCTTTTGCCATGAGATGGTCATAAAGTATCTTCAGGGTTGGGCCGACCCGTGCCGCGTTCGGCTTGGCAATAATGCCGATGGTGTGGAAACAAGCATTCACAAGCGTGATCCAATATTCGGGTTAAAAATCTTTTCGCTTCGTCATTGTCACGTTAAGTCAATCACTGACAGTAAGTGA
The DNA here is from genome assembly GCA_026985035.1 of Methylothermaceae bacterium. GTDB lineage: Bacteria > Pseudomonadota > Gammaproteobacteria > Methylococcales > Methylothermaceae > Methylohalobius. Next base: position 5,705 of record JALSQY010000185.1, on the reverse strand, counting down.
CTTTGATGGCACCTCCATGGGCCGCAGGCGCTTCTGACCAGGGCAATCGCATGAACCGACTTATCTCCCCGCTCCCTTTGAGAGAGGGGCTGGGGGTGAGGGGAAAAACACCGTTGCATTCATCGGCTCAAGCCCTCATTCCAATTCCTTTCCCAGAGGGAGAAGGGCTTCAATATCCTGCAAAATCAAATGTGAACGGAAAATCGGCGTTCATGCGATTGCCCTGGGCCTCTGACTTAATCAGAGGCTCCTCAACCGACTTTATGATAGGGCTTTCTTGACAGCTTATCTATACATTGCTACTTTTAGCACTCAGGGAAATAGAGTGCTAATATCGCGGCCACTTGTGAAATGACAAAACCTTTGGAATTAACCGAACGCGCCCAGCATCTGCTCAAAATGCTGATCGAACGCTATATAGAAGACGGTCAGCCAGTGGGCTCGCGCGCGCTTTCGAAAGAGCCGGGGTTGAACTTGAGTCCAGCGACGATCCGCAATGTCATGGCCGATCTGGAGGAAATGGGCCTGGTGGAGTCTCCTCATACTTCCGCGGGCCGGGTTCCCACCGTCAAGGGCTACCGCTTGTTCATCGACTCCTTGCTGACCGTCAAGCCTTTGGAGCGAGAATTGATCCAGCAACTATGGGATGACTTTGAGGATCACGACGATCCCCATCATATCCTGGAAAGCGCTTCGCAATTACTGGCGCGGATGACCCGCATGGCAGGCCTGGTCACTCTGCCCAAGCGCCAGCACATCGCTTTTCGCCATATTGAATTCCTGCCTTTGTCTCAGGGCGAAGTATTGGTCATTCTGGTAACCGACGATCACGAAGTTCATAACCGGATTATCCGGCCAGCCAAGACATTCACCTCCACCCAACTGCAACAAGCGGCCAATTATCTAAACGCCCATTTCGAGGGCAAGCGCTTGACGGAAATGCGCGCCGCCCTGGTGAATGACATGAAGAACACCGGCGAAGAAATGAATAATGAAATGCGGGCGGTGGTGGCAATGGCGCAAACCGTGTTGAACGCCGATTCCCTGGAAGAAGACTTTGTCCTCTCTGGCCAAACCCAATTGATGGATTTTGCCGAACTGTCCGAGCGCGACCGCTTGCGCAATCTTTTCGAGGCTTTCAACGAAAAGCGGGATTTGATTCATCTGCTCGATCAATGTATTGAAGCCCAGGGGGTGCAGATTTTCATCGGTGAAGAATCGGGTTACCGGCCTCTGGATCAATGTAGCCTGGTGACCCGTTCCTATGCAGTGGATGACAGGGTATTGGGCGTGCTCGGGGTCATCGGTCCGACCCGTATGCATTATGATAGCGTCATCCCGCTGGTGGATGTCACTGCCAAATTGCTGAGTACGGCCTTGAATCAAAAATTATCGTCCCCATCTTGATTTTTGGAATTTCAATTTTTAGTGGAGTGAGTCATGACAGCGAGTGAGGAGATGAAAGATCCCCAGCAGGAGACTGCTGTCGAAAATTCGGAAGCGGATGAGCTTTCCGATGAAGTGGAAGTGTTGCAGCAACAGCTCGCCACGGCGGAGAAGAAAGCAGAGGAAAACTGGGAAAAATTTCTTCGCGCGCAAGCGGAGATGGAAAATCTGCGGCGAAGAATGGCGCGGGAACTGGAGAATGCGCAAAAATACTCACTTGAGAAGTTTGCCAAAGAATTACTCTCAGTGGTGGATAGCCTGGAACTGGGGTTGCAGGCGTCGGTGGAGACCGACGACGTGGAGAAAATCCGCGAAGGCGTTGAGCTGACCCTCAAACAAATGCTGACCGTGCTTGAACGCTTTAACATTACCCCCATTGATCCCACGGGCGAGAAATTCGATCCGGAATTTCACCAGGCCATGGCAACCGAGCCGGTCAAAGGCGTGGAGCCTGATACCGTAGTCAAGGTTTTTCAAAAAGGCTATCTCCTCAACGACCGTCTCATCCGCCCCGCGCTGGTCGTGGTGGCCAAACCGCCAGAGGGCGAGCAGCATATCGACGAACAAGCTTGAAAACACAATCAATCGGCCCCAATTACTCAACAGTAGCGGGGAAATGGATAACAGAAACGGAGAAACGCAATGGCAAAGATTTTAGGTATCGATTTAGGAACCACCAATTCCTGCATGGCGATCCTCGAAGGCGGCAAGCCCCGAGTGATCGAAAATGCAGAAGGGCAACGCACCACCCCTTCAGTGGTCGCTTTTACAAAGGAAGGAGAGGTTTTGGTTGGCCAGCCGGCAAAACGCCAAGCCATTACCAATCCGGAAAATACGCTGTTCGCAATCAAGCGATTGATTGGCCGGAAATTCGATGATCCGGTGGTCAAAAGAGACATGGACATGGTGCCTTACCGGATCGTGGCGGCGCCCAATGGCGATGCCTGGGTCGAAGTTCCCGCCACCGGCAAGAAAATGGCGCCGCCGGAAATTTCCGCCCGGGTCTTGAAGAAACTCAAGGAAGACGCGGAGGCTTTTCTTGGAGAAAAGGTTACCGAAGCGGTCATTACCGTGCCCGCTTATTTCAATGACTCGCAACGCCAGGCCACCAAAGATGCCGGCCGCATCGCCGGGCTGGAAGTGAAAAGGATCATTAACGAGCCTACCGCGGCGGCCTTGGCCTTCGGCATGGACAAGCAACGCGGCGACCGTAAAATCGCGGTCTATGACCTCGGTGGCGGCACCTTCGACATCTCCATCATCGAAATGGCCGACGTGGAAGGCGAGCGTCAGTTTGAAGTGCTGGCCACCAACGGGGATACTTTCCTTGGTGGTGAAGATTTCGACAAGCGGGTCATCGATTATCTGGTGGATGAGTTCAAGAAAGACACCGGTATCGATTTGCGTAACGATCCACTGGCCCTGCAGCGGTTGAAGGAAGCCGCGGAAAAAGCCAAGATCGAGCTGTCTTCCACCCAGCAAACCGACGTCAATCTGCCGTACATCACCGCCGATGCCTCTGGCCCCAAGCATTTGAATGTAAAGTTGACCCGGGCCAAGCTGGAATCGCTGGTGGAGGATTTGATCGACAAGACCCGTGGTCCTTGTGAAATGGCTTTAAAGGATGCCGGTCTGTCCGCTTCCGACATCGATGACGTGATTTTGGTGGGTGGCCAGACCCGGATGCCGAAAGTGCAGGAGTTCGTCAAGGAAATCTTCGGGAAGGAGCCACGCAAGGATGTCAACCCGGACGAAGCGGTTGCCCTGGGTGCGGCGATCCAGGCAGGGGTTTTGGGTGGCGAAGTCAAAGACGTGCTGCTTTTGGATGTCACGCCCCTGTCTTTGGGGATCGAAACGCTCGGTGGCGTGATGACCAAACTCATCGAGAAAAACACCACCATCCCCACCAAGGCGAGTCAGATTTTCTCGACCGCCGAGGACAATCAGAGCGCGGTCACCGTCCATGTCCTCCAGGGCGAGCGGGAAATGGCGAAAGACAACAAGTCCTTGGGTAAATTCGAATTGGCCGGGATTCCGCCGGCGCCCCGGGGCGTGCCGCAAATCGAAGTCACCTTTGACATCGACGCCAATGGTATCCTGCATGTGTCGGCCAAAGACAAAGCCACCGGCAAGGAACAGTCGATTGTCATCAAGGCCTCCAGCGGCTTGACCGAGGAAGAGATCGAAAAGATGGTCCGCGACGCGGAACTGCACGCCGAGGAAGACCGTCGCTTCAAAGAACTGGTAACGGCTCGCAACGAAGCCGATTCCTTGATTCACGCTACTCGAAAAAGCCTGGAAGAGTTGGGCGACAAGGTCCCGGCTGACGACAAGGAGAAGATCGAAGCCGCTATCAAGGATCTGGAAGAAGTCATCAAAGGCGACGACAAGGATGCCATCACCGCCAAGACCCAGGTTCTGGCCGAGCTTTCCGGTAAACTGGCCCAGCAAATGTATCAGCAGGCTGGTGGCGGCGAAGCTGGCGGAGCCACCGGCGGATCTGGCACGGCTGGTGCCGGCGAAAGCAGCCAGGCGGGCGAGGAAGAAGTCGTCGATGCGGAATTTGAAGAAGTCAAGGATGACGATAAAAAATAACGCTATGCTTAAAGCAGGGCTTGACCCAGTCGAGCCCTCCTGAATTTGGGTTGAACTAACGAGGAAAGCCGCCGGTGAAAGCCGGCGGCGATGTTGTGTCTATGGCAGAAGATTATTATGTGATTCTCGGGATTTCCAAAAACGCCAGTGAAGCGGAGATCAAGCGTGCCTTCCGCAAGATGGCGATGAAATATCATCCAGACCGCAATGCCGATAACCCCGAAGCGGAAGAGAAATTCAAACAGGTCAAAGAAGCCTACGATGTGTTGAGCGATCCGCAAAAACGCGCCGCCTACGACCAATTCGGCCATGCCGGCGTGCAGGGTGGAGCGGCTGGAGGCGCCGGCTTTAGCGCAGAAAGCTTCAGCGACATCTTTGGCGAAGTCTTCGAGGATTTGTTCGGCATGGGCGGCAATCGCCGGGGGCGGGGCAGGCGGCCTCAGCGAGGCGCGGATTTACGCTATAACCTGGAAATCACCCTGGAAGAGGCGGTTGCCGGCACCGAAGTGCAAATCCAGGTGCCCACCCTGGTCACCTGCGATGAGTGCAACGGCAGCGGTGCCCGCAACGGCACCAAGCCCAGCTCTTGCTCCCTCTGTCATGGCCAGGGTGTGGTGCGAATGCAGCAAGGGTTCTTCTCGGTTCAGCAGACGTGTCCCCAATGTCAAGGATCGGGGCTGGAGATCCGCAATCCCTGCCGCAAATGCCACGGCCAGGGGCGGATTCAGCAAACCAAGACCCTTTCGGTCAAGATTCCACCTGGTGTGGATACCGGAGACCGGATCCGCTTGGCAGGGGAAGGGGAAGCCGGGGATAAAGGCGCTCCTGCGGGGGATTTGTATGTTCAGATTCGCGTCAAGGAACATCCCATCTTCACCCGCGATGGCAGCAATTTGTTCTGTGAAGTTCCCATCAGCTTTACCACTGCCGCGCTGGGCGGCGAGTTGGAAGTGCCCACCCTGGACGGTAAGGTGGTGTTGAAAATTCCACCAGAAACCCAAACCGGCGCCCTTTTCCGGCTCCGGGGCAAAGGCGTCAAGCCGGTACGGGGCGGCCCCCAGGGAGATTTGATCTGCCGGGTGAAACTGGAAACCCCGGTGCGTCTCACCAAGGAACAAATTGAATTGCTCAAGCAGTTGGACGCCTCCCTGCAAGGCGGCGGCAGTCATCATAGTCCCCAGGAGCATGGCTGGCTCGACGGCGTCAAACAGTTTTTTGAAAAGCTCAAACCGGGTAAGGCCAACTCAACATGATTAAAATCGCTATTCCAGGGGCCACCGGCCGCATGGGCAAAACCCTGATTCAAGCCATTGCCGCGGCAGACGATATGCGGTTAGCCGCTGCCTTGGCGCGCCCGGATTCGCCTGCCATCGGTAAAGATGCTGGCGAGGTGGCGGGTGTAGAGCGGCTCGGCGTGCCGGTGACCGCATCGCTGGAGGGAAGTCCGGATTTCGACCTGTTGATCGACTTTACCCTGCCGGAAGCCTCCCGCCAATGGCTGGACTTTTGCCGGCATCACCATAAACCCATCGTCATCGGCACCACGGGCCTGGGAAGTGCTGATATTTCAGCCATTCAATCCGCGGCTACCGAGATTCCCGTCGTTTTCGCGCCTAACATGAGCGTCGGAGTCAATCTTGCGTTAAAGTTGCTGGAGACTGCCG
>JALSQY010000184.1 GCA_026985035.1 Methylothermaceae bacterium | reverse complement strand
CTGACAGTGGCGAGGAAGAGGCTTTGGATGGCGAGGGAGAGGGGTTTGAATTTCATATTGGAACTCCTGCTTAGGGGCTGAAAACGGATTGCAGAGTGGCCTGGGTATTTGCGCTGCCGCCGCAGGCGACCGCAGTGATGCGGTAGCGTACTTTCCATGAAGGGCTGCCTGGAGGCCAGCTTTTGAATCCTTCGATCCAGTATTTGGGCTGGCAGCTTACTTCAGCGATGGCAGTGGCACCGGTATTCGTTCCATAAAGGATGCCGTTGCCGTAGTTTGCTGGATCTGTCCAGACGGGTTTGAATCCTGAAGTGGCATCACACAGTCCATTGGTACAGGAGGCATCGAATCCAGTGAGGCCGGAAATGCCACTGGTGATGGTGGTTTCCCCATCCCTTAGGGCGGCCTCGGCGGCCTGGAAGGCGGTATTCATGTCTTTGAAGTTGCCGGCCATTTTTTCCTGGAGGAGGTTGGACTGCATGGCGGTGACGCCGATCAAGGTCATGACCATCAGCATTAGCAGGCTGACGATGAGGACGGCGCCGGTTTGTCGGTTGGCGAGGTTCATGGGTTTACTCTCCTTAAGGCAAGCGGTTGCGGATGCCGAAAGTGGCGGTATAGACTTTTCGCAGGCGGCGGTCGGCGGGGGTGATGGTGGCGCCGTTGAAGGAATAGGTCTGGGGCGCGCTGGTGATATTGTCTGTCACCGATTGCAACAGCAGACTGACGCGGAGACTGGCCACCTGGGACCAATCGCTCACGTTATTGGCGGGCACGAACTGATTGGCCGAGCCATCGTTGTCGGTATCGATTCCGTATAGGATTTGCATGTTTTCGACCCCCTCGATGAGTTCTTCGGCGGCACTTGTATTGTCTTTTTGATACAGGCTAGGGGTGCCGGCGGGATTGTTGCGGATATAGAAAGTCCGGGTGGTGATTTTGGCCAAGGCACCGTTGCCTGCATAACAGGCCCCCAGATTCTTGGTTGCATTGCCGGGGGTGACGGAACCGCCGGTATTGTGGACGACGGTGGCCGTGCTGGCGTTGACATTGGTGATCTGAAAGATGGAAGCTTTGACGCAGTTGCCGGCGATGACGATGTCGCCGTCTGAAAATCCGGAACTATCGGCGATTTTCAGATTGGCGCTGTGGGCGGCGGCATTGGTACAGTCCCCGGTGTTGCTGGGTTGTCCGATAATGGGCACATCATTGCCGAAGACGCCCCGAATGGTCAAAATATCGCGTCCCGGCAGGGGGTTGGAGTTGGCGATGCTGTTATCGGGAGTGGCGTGCCAGCCTGTTGTGCCTGAGGCTTCCAGGCCCTCGACGGCGGTATTGAAGTCATAGAGGAAAGCAGTGGTATCGTTGAGGGTATTGACGATTGTCCGGGCCGATCCTGCGCACCCTTGATAGCCAGCCATTCTCAAATTCCGCGCCAAAAGTTCCATGGCGAAGCGGGCATTTTCCTGGAGGCGGGAGGTGGCTTCTGCCACGCGGTAGGTTTGTTGGTTGGCGGCGAAGATCTGGATGACCCCGGCGGTGAGGATCAGGCCCGCCACCAATGAAACCATGATTTCGACTAGGGAAATGCCCTTTTGCTGCTGCATCGTGGTGCTCCTTGTCATGGCTGGAAAGTGGTCGTGAAGCGTTTGATGATGGGGTTGCCGTTGTCGTCGAATTCGTCCACCCACCAGATTTTCACGGCATAGAGGGTGCCATTGCCGTCGCAAGCGTTTTCGTTGTCATCGCCGGGATCTACCGTGCCGTCGCCATCGGCATCGCCGCCGTCGGCGGGAGTGCTGTCGCGGCAGACGATGCCCACCCCCTGGGGAAGCTCCTGGGCCAGAGCATCCTGCCACTCCTTGGCGTCGTGCTCGGCCAGTTCCTGGGCGGTGCAATCGGCGGGAGCATTGCCGTGCCAGACACAGCTTTTATCCTCGGCGGCGGGTTTGTGATAGAAGCCGCCGTCAAATCCCGCCTTGTTGGCGCGGACCCGGTCGGCCATGTCGTAGGCCAACAAGGTGGCCTGGGTGCGCAGGTTGGCGCTGTGGTTGCTTTTGAGGCCGGTGGTCTGGAGCCCGGCCAGTCCCAGCAGACCGATGCCCAGCACCAGGATCGAGACCAGGACTTCCACCAAGGTAAAACCGTTTGTGTGCTTTCGGTTCATGGGCAGCTGACTCCCGTGTCGATGCGGATTCTTCCAGTGGGGCTCAGGATGATGCTTTTCCCCACATTGCCGGTGCGGTCGTCGCAGAGTGTAAAGGTGCCGTTAAATCCCCGGGCGTAGCCTGCGGCACTGAAGGTGATCCGGTTTCTGGGAAAAGTCAGCGATAACGACGAAGCCAGGGGGGGTGAGAGGCGTAAAAGACAATCTTCACCGGGCTCACACAAGGTGGTATCGCCATCATCCTCGAAATTTCCGTCGCCATCCTGATCGGCAAAGACAATCCACCCATCATTCCAAGTGGCAGAGCTGTCACAGTCGTTGCCCGCGCTATTGCGCTTGCATAGGGTGGCTGATATTCCTCTTTTGATGGCTTCGCTACGGGCGAGGTTGGCGGCGCCGACCAGCAGGTTGGTGGCTGTTGTCATCCGGTTGTTGCGGGTCATTTCCTTGAAGCTCGGCACCCCCACGGTCAGCACGATGGCTGCCATGGCGACGGTGACTACCAGCTCGATCAAGGTAAAGCCCAGGTTTTGGTATTTCATTCCCGTCCACGGTTTTGGTTTTGCTTGTAATAACTATAGGCAAGGATTCGCCCGTGCTGGGAAATAAGCCGACCAATGGCAGGTTTTTGGGAATAAGTGGTATTGGTGGGGTTAACCTGGACCGCTCCGATAGGGGGAGTGGGGCGTCATTCGCTGATTTTCCTTACTTGCCGGAAGAATAGGGAGGTTTTTCGGAGAGCGTGGATTTTCGCGGTAAAAGGGGAGGCAGGGAGGCACGGCCTTGATACCGGTGGCATAAAGATATGCCACCGGCATGTTTGACGGGATTTGGGTTAGCGCAATTGCCGCCAGGACAACCGCTTCTTGCCAAAGCTGGCCGGTTCGGTGATTTTGGCGGTTTTGCCGCTGCTGCCGGCGATGTATTTGTATTCCTTGTCCTTGCCTTGGTCTTTGACAATCGTCGGCGCTTGAGGGATGCCGACGTTGGGTTTGAGTCCCGAGACAGTGGCCAAGGTATTGTCCGGGAGTTTGGTTCGGTCGTTGCCGTCGATACTGTTGTCGCCACTGATGTCAAAGGGCGATTTGGGCCCCAGCCGTTGGCCGGTGACTCCATTCATTTCCATCAACCAGCCACTACCGCCAAAATCGCACGGGTCTTGGGAGGGAATCAGGGTGACGAAAATGATCCGGCCGTCCCGCAGTTGGGGTTTGTGGATTACCCGCTCGCCTTCGGCGCCATTGACCGGAGACACCAGATCCAGAAACCAGCCTTTTTTACCAGAATAATCCACCGAATTGTCGAAACAGGTAGTGCTGCAATTATCGCCGGTCATGCGGACAGCAAAGGGGCTGGTGGAGCCGTCGGGCAAGGTCGGGTTGGTGACTTCGGATAGGATGGTTTTAGCCTGCAGATTAGCCCGGCTCATGGTGGTAACGGTGGTTTTGCCTTCGTCCCATACCGCATAGAAAGTTTGCGTTTGCGGGGTGGTGCCGACTACATCGTCGTTGTCTTCGAAGTATTTTCCAGTGCCGAAAAAGACCAGCACGCCGCCATCGGGATGGAGACCGACTTCGGGTTTGGCGGTAATGGGCTGAGCGGTGCCGTCGGGGGCGGTGGCGGTAAATAGCTTGTCCACTTTCCATTGGGTTTTATCGGGATCGTCCACGTCGAACTTCCATAAATTGCCTTTCAGGTCCCCGGCGTAGATGGCGTCCACCACGGCGTCGCCGTCATTGTCGATGGCAATCGGGGTGGACAGGCCGTTGGGATCGGCGCTGGAACCCATGCCTGTATCGAGGATTCGCAGGATATCGCCGGTAGCGGCATCGAGAATAAACAATACGGCCTTGCCGCGGCTGCTCAAATAGCCATTGGCGACGATTACCGCCCAGTGGCCATCGGCCATCCGCACGATGCTGGGTTGGGGCAGGGTGAAACCCAAGTCGGGAGCAAAACCGGGTTGCTCGATGGTGGCAGGGTCCCCGTCGGTATCGCCCGTCAAGTCCACATTGTCGAAAGCACTGACAGTGCTGATCTCCCATAATACGTTGGCGGCGGTCATGTTGTCAGGGTCGGTGACATCAAGCACGAATACCGCTTTGCCACCCCGGCCGGTGGTGCCTGCCAGCAAGGTTTTCCAATTGCCTCCAATATAGGCATCCCCGGCCTTGGGGGAGCCGTCCACATAGTACCGGTGGCTGTAGTTGGGGTCAGCCAGGTTTTTCAAATCATCGAGAATGGTGGCGTTGGGTAGGTAAGCGAATTTCTCGATGCCGGTAGTGGCATCGAAACCATGCAGCATGCCGTCGTTGGCGCCAACATAGAGCATTTTGCTGCGGCCGGCATAGGCGCTGCTTTGGCGGAAGCTGAGATAATCGGATCCCTCGCTGCCTGGCAGGCGGTGATACCCCTGGTTTTGGGTACCTACATACCAGGGCGCCGAGTGAATGATATCTCCCAGGCGTTTGCTTCGGTCGCGGAAGCTGCCGCCATTGCGCCTTTCCTTGCTGGCGTCGCCACGCAGATAATTCAGATGATCTTTATCGACCAGGGCGGTTTGCTGGTTTCCGTTCAATTCCTTCCAGGTAAAGGTAGTGCCTTTTGCCGCGCTGGTTTTGGTGGGATCATAGGTCAGTAAATTTCTGCCCGAAGGGGTGGGGATCAAATCCGCCGCATCCCAGGCGGGAGTGGTGGACAGGGCGCCGGTGGTAGTGTCGATACTAAATTGTAATAACCCGCCGCTCCAGTCTTCGGTATCGAAGCGGGCCTGAAAGACCTTGCTGCCGCTGTTGAGCCGGGTGGAACTTGCGGCCACGGCGGCGGCGGTGGAGGTTCTCGATTCGATTTCCGCAAATGAACGTTGAAGGGCATCCACCAGCTTTTCCGGCTGGGAGGCGAAAACATAGTTGTCGGGAATGCCGTCGTTATTGGCATCCCATTCTTCCTGCAAGTCTGGTTTTTGATTGTTGTTCTTGTCAACGAACCCGCCGTATTTGCCCGCCAGCCAGAGCATGTTCTGGGGGCCATCCAGTGGGTTGGGGTTGTATTCCTGGGTGTCGATCACAAAGCTGGTGATGGTTTGTTTGCCGGGATAGTCCGAACGGATATCCTGGGTATTGGCATAGTAAGCCAGGCCCGCGATGTAATAGGAATTCTTGCGCTCCCAATCATCGCTGTAGACCACGTCACAGGCGGCCAGAACCTCTCCCAGAGCGGTGATGGATTCGTCGGTATGACAGTCGAGATCGAAATTGCCGATTTGGCCGAGAATAGCATTGGTTGTCCCATTGGCGGTGCCGCTGCTCCAGGGGTCTCCTTCCCGCCAAGTGGTATTCATGCCTTCAAGATTGCCCACGGTGTTGGTCAAGGAACAGACATCGATATCCGGATCGGGATTGGAGGGCTCGCCGAAATCATCCTCGGCCTCGCCGCTGGAATCGACGGCAAGACTCATGGAGGCCCCGCCTCTGCCGGTAATGGTATCGCTGGTGAAGCAGGTGCCTGGCAGCTTCTTGTCGAGCCAGGGATAGGCATCGTTGATGCCGATGATGAAATTTTTCTGGCAGCGGTGCTGGATAGGGTCTTGCCAACTGTTTACGATTTGAAAACCGCCATATTCGCCGCTGCTCAAGCCGCTGGAATATTCCGGGGTGGGTCCCAGGTTTTTAAAATAACGGATATTCTCGTAGAACAATTCGCTGACGGGGTCGCCCTGCTTGTATCCTGCTTCGCTGAACTGGTTGATATAATTGATGATACCGCTGTTGAGGCCGCCGGACGCGCCATCGGGGTTATTGACAAGCAGGCCGTCGGTGCCGAATTCTTTATTGGCATTGGCGGTGGTGCCGCCACTGCCGTCAGGCATGGCGGGGCCGACGTATTTCATGTTGGAACGCAGTACCCCGCCGTGGCGGTTCTTTTTGTTGTCCAAGGTGTAACTGGTGACGGCAAAGCGCATGTGATCGGCTTTTTGTTGAATCAGCCCTTCAGGCTTGTAATAAGTATTGCCCAAACCATCAGTGTAGGCCTTGCAGTTCGATTCCAAACCTTGGGCGGGGTCGCAGACTTTTACCTGAACATTGAAAGTGCCACGTTCGCTGCCTGTCGTCCACCAGGCATTGGGGTCGAAACTGGTGCCGATGGTCAGCTTGAAGGGATCATCGGTGTTGTTGATATAAATGGTACTGTCTGAAAAAGGGGTAACTTTGTTAGGTTCGGTATTAAGGCTTTTTGTGATTTTTTTTATCGGAAACCACCCCACCCAGTCGGCGGCCCGGGCGCGCTTGATGACGGTTTCCGCTGTCGTGTCCACGATCCGGTTGCCGCCGGTCATAGTCCAGATATATTCGTCGATGGCGGTCATCGTCGCCCAATTGAGAAAATTCCCGCTCCATTTTCCCTTGCATTCGTGTGCTGCATTGGTGGCCCCGTCGGGGACGAATTTGGTGCCATCGTAGGTGTAGCATTTATTGGGGTCGAAGTAGCCCAGGTACTCTGTGGTTTTGAAGTAACAGGTGCCTATGCCGGGATCATCGGCATCCGTGCTTTCCTTGGTTCTGTTGCTACAACCGCTGGGATTGCCGGGCTGATCCGCGTAGGCGGCGCCCCCCATGGGCTCTTCCACCGACAGGCTCAACATGACGTTGGGATCGACCCGGGCCGTCAAGAACAGGGGGCTTTGGGCGATGGCGGCGCCGGCATCGTGTGGCTGACAACTGAAAATCACGCAGAGGAATGAAACGCCGGCAGAGGAAAGGCGGGGGAAGCTGAATGTCATCGTCCAAAGTCTCCGTTGCAGTGAGTTCAATTTTTCAGGGTTTCTTGCAGGATCACCACGGCACTGTCCGTGCCGCCGACGCCGCGGGCGGTGATCCGGTACAGATTGCTGTCAAAGACCACGCCGGCCTCCAGGCTGCCGCTTTGGGGCAGTTCGTCGAGGATTTCGATAATCATGGTGGGGTTGCTGCTGATTCCCGCAATGGCGCCGCTGCCGCCCACGCCATAGGTCAGCACTTTACTGGCGTCGCTCCAGTCGATGGTTTCCCAGACCGGTGTGCCGCTGCTGTCAGGCAGGCACAATCCCGAGGCGCAACCAGCGGCGAAGGGTGAGTCCGGAGTGATGTTGGCGGCGAGGTATTGCTCGGCATCTCTCAGGGCGGTTTCCGCGGCGTTGAATGCCACGTTGCGGTTGCGGTAGTTGCCCGCCATTTTTTCTTCCAGGACAGTGGATTGCATGGCGCCCACTCCAAGCATGGTCAGTACCAGGAGCATCAACAGGCTGACGATCAAGGCGGCGCCGGCCTGGGCCGGTTTGTTTTTATTACCCGAGATCATGGCAAGCGGTTCCGTATTCCAACGACGGTGACAAAATCCTTGCTGATTGGATTGGCATTGATGACGCTGACATTGTCCCGGGAAGCGAGGGTCAAGCTCACACGGATACTGACGACCTTGTCCCATGCATAATCCGGGCTGCCATCGCCATTGCCGTCGTAATCGGCGGTAACTTCCAGGTTTACACTGCCGTCGCCATCGGTATCCAAGCCATAGAGTACTTGAAAATCGGTCACGCCATCCACCAGGACTTCGGCTGGGTTCAATCCTTCCCGCCGGTAGAGCGCCAGCCGGTTGTCAGGGGTGCGGCCGACGAAATAAATCCGGCTGCTGATTTTTGTCAGTTCGCCGGTGCCCGCATAACAGGCGCCTAGATCAGTCGTATGATTACCTGGGATATGGGAGCCTGTTTGGTGCACCAGATTATTACCCGTATTAATATTGGTGATCTGGAATATACTGGCGTGGCTACAGTTGGTGGCAAAGACGATGTCGCCCGCTGACAATCCAGCTGTGGAAGCGACCTTCAAATCGGCCGTATGTTGAGCGGCTTTACTGCAATCGCCCCGGTTATTGGGCTGGCCGGTAATGGGGGTGCTGATTTCATCGGCCCGGCGAATGACCAACACGTCGGTTCCGCCCTCGGGAGCATTACCACCGGGAGTGACAATATTGGCATCGAGGGTACGGTCCCAAGCGGTGTTGCTCACGGCCTCGAACCCTTCGATGGGGGTGTCGAAATCGAGCAGGAAATCCTGGGTGGTATTGGAATAATCCAGCGTATTGGTGATGGGGACTTCGTCATAGCAACCGACGTAGCCGGCCATGCGAATATCCCGGCTCATCAGTTCCAGGGCAAAACGGGCGTTTTCCTGGATCGTCGCCATGGCTTCGTTGACCCGGTAGGTTTGCTTGTTGCTGATATAGATCTCATAAACCCCAGCGGTCAGAATCAATCCGGCCACCAACGACACCATGATTTCCACCAGGGAAATCCCCCGTTGACGGTCAGCTAGTGGCGTGGAGAAAGGCAGGTTCATGGATTAAATGTCAGGATAAATTGCTTGAAGTCATTATTGTCACGTTCGTCTTGCCACCAGACCTTGATCACATAGAGACTGCCGGGCAGGTTGTCACAGCCGTACTCGGTGCTTTCCACCTGGCCATTGGCATTGTTGTCGCCGCCATCCGGGGGGGTGCTGTCGAGGCAGACCACCCCGGCCCCGGCGGGCAGATTTTTGCTCAGCAGCTGACGCCATTCCCACACATCATGTTCGGCCTTTTGTTTGGCAGTACAGCCGGAGACAGAACTGCCATCCCAGCTGCAGCTGTGATCGGCCGCTGTGGGATCGTTATAGTCCCCGTTTTGGAAGCCGGCCAAATTTGCCCGCATCCTGTCACTTAAATCATAGGCCATTTGCGTCGCAACAGTACGAAGATAAGCGCTGTGGTTGTGCTGCAAGCCGTTGCTTTGCAGTCCCGCCAACCCCAATAGCCCGAGGGCCAGCACCAGGGCGGCCACCAGCACTTCAATCAGGGTGAAACCTTTTTGAGAGTTCAACAGGTTCCGAGATGTCATGGGCATACTAAATTGTTTCCATTGATGTCTTCATGGATCTGATCGGCGTCATTGGGAGAATCCGATGAATTTCGTACCCGGCCATTGTTTTCTATTAAACTGGCCCGGGCTTTTTTGGCCCCCCGGGCATCGCAGAACTTGAAAGTGCCCGAAAATCCAGGGGCGGCGCCCAGCGCATCAAAGGTTACCCGGTTCTGGCCAAAAGCCACGCGAATATCGGCAGGCAAAGGGGGAGCAACTCTGAGCAAGCAGTCCTCACCCGGTTCGCAAAGGTTGGCATCACCATTGTCGTCAAAATTGCCATCTCCGTTTTGATCGGCAAAGACCAGCCAGCCGTCATTCCAACTGGTTGTGCTGTCACAATTGCTTGCGGTGCTGTTGCGTTTGCATATAGTCACCGGCGCGCCCCGTTTGATGGCCTCGCTGCGGGCCAGATTCAAGTCGGAAACCAGGGTATTGACTTGGGTTGTCATCTTGTTATTGAGCACCATCTCACGAATTCCCGGCACGCCGAGTGTCAATACAATCGCTGCCATGCTGACGGTGACGACCAATTCTATCAAAGTGAATCCCACGATCTTTTGGGGCATTGTTCTGGAGCACCACATAAGTTGCCTTAAATAATAGGCAATTTTATCGAAGAATTGAGATTTATCTGACAAATGGTCGAAAAATTGTGCTAGGCGGCAAGATTAACTGCCGGAAGTTGCCTATGAAAAGGTAATAACTTGATGCAAAAAGAAAAACCGCCAAACGGCGGTTTTATATGAATCCATGGTGCCGAGGGGGAGACTCGAACTCCCACGGTGTTGCCACCACCAGATTTTGAGTCTGGCGCGTCTACCAGTTTCGCCACCTCGGCTAAGAGTTCGGTATTATACCCATTGTTTTAAATTGAGCCAAGGCAAGATGCGAAAAAGTGATTTTACCTACCCCCTTCCCAGCCGCTTGATCGCCCAGGCGCCTTTGCCCGAGCGCAGCGCCAGCAGATTATTGGTAGTAAAGGGCGAAGATGGCGGATTGGAGGACAGGCAATTCAGGGATATTGTGGATTTGATTCAGTCCCGGGATCTTTTGGTATTCAATGATACCAAGGTAATCCCGGCCCGGCTGTATGGCAGGAAAGAGACTGGCGGCAAGGTGGAAGTGCTATTGGAGCGCGTACTCCCGGCAGGCAAAGCCTGGGCACAGGTCCGGGCCAGCAAGTCGCCGCGGCCAGGGAGCGCGATCCTATTGGAAAGCGGTTATCGGTGCACAGTGGAGAAAAGAGAGAATGATTTGTTTTTGTTGGCGTTTGCGGAGATGGATGATCTTGCTCCTATGTTGCGGGAAATCGGGCGCATGCCCCTGCCGCCTTATATAGACAGGCCCGCAGGGGTGGAGGATGAGGCGCGCTACCAAACTGTTTTTGCCCGTGCGCCTGGGGCAGTGGCCGCGCCGACGGCGGGGTTGCATTTCGATTCCGAACTCTTGTCCCGCCTCAAGGACAAAGGGATAGCCATGACTTTTGTCACCTTGCATGTGGGGGCTGGCACTTTTCAGCCACTGCGGGAGGAAAACCTGGAAGCACATGAAATGCACAGGGAGTGGTTTGAGATCAGCGAAAAGGCAGTGATGGAGATCGAAAAGGCCCGCTCCCGGGGGGGTAGAATCATTGCGGTGGGCACTACTGTGGTCAGGACGCTGGAAACTGCTTGTCAGGATGGAAAACTCAAATCCGGCAAGGGCGAGACCCGGTTGTTTATCCGGCCAGGTTTCCGGTTCCGCTGTGTCGATGCGATGATTACCAATTTTCATCTGCCGGAATCGACGTTACTCATGCTGGTCTGCGCATTTGCGGGATTCGAGCCAGTGATGGCGGCCTACCATCATGCAGTGGAAAAGGGATACCGTTTTTTCAGCTATGGTGACGCCATGTTTTTAACCCGTCGAACCGTTTAGGGAA
>JALSQY010000183.1 GCA_026985035.1 Methylothermaceae bacterium | reverse complement strand
ATTTTATGGTTATCATATAAGGACAAGGGGAAATGCCAAGGCAAAAACAAGCATTATTCTTTGGCGGGGATCTTATTCACCCTATCTTTATCAAAGATTCATTTATCGGACATGTAGAGGAATGCAATGAGCCTGGCATCGGAAAGCCGTAACGAAATTTCTTGTCAATCTTATTCCCGCCGCATTTTGTTCCCTTTATCGATTGGATTGTTGTTGGTTGCATATCTGATCTATCAGGATGTAACGACCCATGGCGTCGATTTCAATACCGCGCTGCGACAACTCCAGTGGCAGGGCAGAACCTGGTTCTGGCTGGTTTTGGCTGTGGTGATGGTAGTCTTGCGGGATTTGGCCTATATGGTTCAGCTGCGGATTCTTACCGATGGTCATTTGCGGTGGCGCTCGATCATCGAGGTGATTTTGCTGTGGGATTTCTTTGCCGCGATCTCACCTTCGATGATGGGCGGTGCGGCGGTCGCTATCTATATGTTGATCAAAGAAAGGCTGACGGTGGGGCGGAGCACGGCCATTGTTTTTACCACGGTCCTGCTGGATGAAATCTTCTATTTGACCATGCTCCCCTTGGGGTTGTGGCTTATGGGCAAGGAAGCGGTTTTCGCCGGTTTGGCGGATATGCGCTCGGATTTTATCTCGGCGGGTCTGATGACCATTTTTTGGCTGGCCTATGGCGGCATTTTAATTTATGTGCTGTTCCTGGGGGCGAGCCTGTTTGTGTGGCCCAATGTAATGAACCGGGTGCTGCGGATTTTATTCATGTTCCGGATTTTCAAGCGCTGGCGCCGGTGGGGATTGCGTACTGCACGGGATTTGCTGATTACATCGGTGGAACTGCGGGATAAACCCAGCCTTTTTTGGATGAAGATTTGGGGAGTGACGGCGGTTGCCTGGCTTGCCCGGTACATGGTTTTGAATTGCATTCTCGCGGCGTTTTCCCCCGGTTCCATGGGGGTCTATGAACATGCGTTGGCATTGGCCCGCCAGGCCGCGTTGTTTGTGATCATGGTGATTTCGCCAACCCCTGGCAGTTCCGGCGTAGCGGAAGCCGGCTTTACCCTGATGTTTTCCGATATGGCGCCGTTGGGACTGGTGTTGCCTCTGGCCTTGTTTTGGCGGGCCATCAGCTATTATCCCTACCTGTTTATCGGTGTGCCGGTTATGTCGCGCTGGGTTAAGCGGGTATATCGTGCGGAGTAAAAAAAGACCGGTGCCTTGAAAAGGTGGATTTGCCTTGTGAACTTCCGACTTCCACTTGAGAGGAGGAGTGCGCGAAAGATAAAGGCACCGGTTAAACAGGTTGAAGAGGTTATGCAATCAATATAAAGCAGGGACTGTGCCACTTCGTTATAAATACTTTATCTTCAATAAGATAGAGAATTAGATTGAGCATAAGAGGAGAGGGGTAGTGATTGTTAATAGGGCAATTGACCAGATATCTGGGGCATTTGCCACACAAAGCAGCGCTACTGGAATCCCTTTTACCGCCTAAGGAGCCTCTGATTAAGTCAGAGGCGCCTGCGGCACATGGAAGTGCCGCCAAAGTCAGTCACTATAGGTGATTGACTTTGTGAGAAAAACAGTAATCGTAAGTTTTTTCGCTCTCTGAACAAGCCAGGGATGACTTGTTTAGAGGTTCCCTAAAGTTCAGAAGCAAGTTGTGAAAATTTGCTGCGAAGATTCTCTATGAATGCTTGAGTACGCTGCATCCGGGGAAGGTCTATTGCAAACTCTGATTGAATGGTGGTGGGCGGGGCGGTAAGAAATACTACCCGGTCGGCCAGGGCGATTGCCTCCCTCAAGTCGTGAGTGACGAACAATATCGTGTGGGGGCGCTGTAACCAAAGGCGGGTCAGAAGTTCCCGCATGGATTGGGCGGCGGGGGCATCCAGCGATACGAAGGGTTCGTCCATCAGTAACAGATCCGGAGCAATGGCGAATGCCCTCGCCAGGGCTACCCGCCGGCTCATTCCCAGGGACAAGCGTTGGGGATAGACGTGCTGAAAAGCGGTCAGACCGGTGGCTGACAGTAATTCATCAATGACCGCCGGGTCTTGTTCTTCAGGCAATGCGAGTGTTAGATTTTCCCGTACCGTGCGCCACGGCAACAAGCGCGGTTCCTGAAAAACATAGCCCAGCGTGGGCGGTCTCTGTAATGAAAAGTCGATATCACCGCTATAGTCCTGATCCAGGCCGGCGATGATGTTCAGCAAGGTGGTTTTGCCACAACCGGAAGGCCCCACCAAGCAAACAAACTCATGTTCTTTCAGGTTGAGATGGAGATTTTCAATGGCCGTATGGACAAGGTTTTCTCCATGGCCGGGAAAGACTTTCCGTTCAATGTGAATGTGGATCTGATTCATCGCCGCCAGCGCTGAGCATACCGGTCAAGAGGTTGGAGAATCCCCCATTCCAGTAACTGGATGACCACCACAAATGCCAGGGTATAAGCGAGAATGGCGGCTACATCAAACATTTGAAAAAACAAATGCAACTGGTATCCCATGCCGTTGCTTCGACCAAGCAGTTCCACCACCAAAATGATTTTCCATATCAATGCCAATCCTGTGCGGGCAGCGGTCATGACAAAGGGATAAAGTTGCGGCCAAATGACATGGCGCAGGGTTTTCCAGCGTCCAAACCGGTAACATTGGGCCATTTCCAACAACTCCCGGTTCAATTGCCGGGTGCCCTCGCGCAATATGACTGTGACGTTGGGTATTTTGTTCACCACCACCGCCAAAATGGCCGCGGTTTCGGTCAGCCCAAACCAGACATAACAAAGAATGATGGTTACCAGCGCGGGAATGTTGAGAAATAATGTCAGCCAACTGTCAAAAAACCGGTCCGCTGCCGGGTGGCGGCCCAAGGTAATGCCCAATGCGCAGCCAATCAACATTGCCAGGAAGAAACTTGTCCCCAATCGAATTAAGGTGATGCCGAGATGGTAGGGGAGCTCTTTTGTTTCCACGTGATGCGCCAATGTGGTGGCAACTTCGGCGGGCGTGGGAAGCAAGCGGGAATCGAATTGCCAAGCCAGCCATTGCCAGACTGCCAACAAAGCCAGCAGAGAGGCAGCGGGAATCAGTCGGGTCATTGATTCAATGGTGGGTTTTCCAGCCGGGGTGTAAATTTACCGAGGTAATCGAAACTTGGTCCAGA
>JALSQY010000182.1 GCA_026985035.1 Methylothermaceae bacterium | reverse complement strand
TGGATGCCGGGTTCGATCATATATTCCCTCACAGTAACGTTACCTTGGACCGGGTCCATGGATTGACCCAGGACGTGATTTTTTCCCGCGGCCCCAAGGGGGTGAAACAAACCGCCATTTTTATGGGCGGGCGGGATATCGGTCTGGCTTTGGATATGCTGAATACTGCCCGCCAGGCCATGCAACCGCCTTTCGAAGTTTCTGTTTTGGCCGATCCCAGTGGGGCTTTTACCACTGCCACGGCGCTGGTGGCGCTGGTGGAAAAGCAGCTCAAGGAAAAGCATGATATGGAGTTGAAAGATGTTCGCGTGGTGGTTTTTGGCGGCACGGGCCCGGTGGGGATTTCCACCGGTGTGATCGCGTCTTTGGCCGGTGCCGACACCACTATTGTCGATCATCTCAGTCTGGATACCGCCATGCAAATTGCCAACGAATACAATCGCCGGGTGGGTTGCAAGCTTAAAGGCACTTTCGCCAGCTCCGGGGCCAGCAAGGCGTGGCTGATCAAGAAAGTGGACGTGATCTTCAATTGCACCAAGGCCGGTATCCAGGTATTGGACGAAGAGATTCTCGAGGAGGCGAAAAACCTCAAGGTGGTCGGCGATGTCAATGCCGTCCCGCCACCGGGCATCGCCGGCATCAAATTCAAGGATCTGGGCGCGCCCCTGGTTCACGCGGTCAACAGCCCGGGCGCGGTAGGCGTTGGCCCGTTGGCGGTGGGCAATATCAAGTACAAACTGCAAAACGCCATGTTGCGTGCCCTGTTGGAAGAAAGCGAGCCGGTTTATTTTGACTTTCACGAAGCCTTCCGCCGGGCACGGAATTTGGTTTAACCCGGATAGTATCCTGGATGATGGCGGGGGACAGGTGCGTTTTGCCGGTGCTGGAATCCATGGTTGAATTATTCAGCGTTTCCTTAAGCTTGCAGGGCAATCGCATGACCGCCGTTTTTCCCGTTCATACCTGATAGATTGAAGCCCCCCTCTTCCTCTGGGGGAGGGATTGGGGCGGGGGCTTGAGCCGATGAATGCGACGGTGTTTACTCCTTACCTCCGGCGCCCTTTATTCAGGCATCCTGCCCTCTGCCCTTGCGGGCCGCGCCATGCGTGTTCAAATCCGTTCCCGACGGATTTGTCCCGGTAGGAAAGGGGAAAATCGGTTCGTGCCATTGCCCTGCTTAAGGTTGAAAAACCCAATTTGTCGGCTATTTTTACTGGCGAGGGCAGTAAAGATATTAGGATTTTCAAATATGCGTTCACGGTTCTCGTGGGCGTATGATATTTCCAGCCATTACTCCCTTTTTGTCATGGGTAAACGAGCGAAAAAGGAGCGGGTATGTTTTTGCGTGGGAGAATTTTCCGGTATGTTTTAGGGATGCTGTTGGTTTTTGCCTCGGCCGGGGTATTGGCGGATGCGGATCTGCAGATCAAGGCGCTGGACGATACGCCGGATCCGGCGTTACGGGGTGGTAGAATTACCTACGCCGTTAGTATCGAGAACAACAATGTGGATGTTGCAACCAACGCCACCTTGACCTTTCCTCTGCCGGCAACCACCCAATTTGAATCGGTGGATGACACCGGGTGTGCCCACGATGGCAATAGCCCGGGAACAGTCACCTGTAATTTTGGTGATATCGGCGGCAATTCCACGGATATACGCAATGTGGAAATCGTGATTTCCACCACCGCGGCGACCGGCAATACGATTGACGTCACCGCGACCGTTGCAACCACGGCCGTCGATTCCAATTCCGCCAATGATAGTAACACCCAGCAAACGACCATCAACAACGGCGCGGATTTGGCGATTACCATGGCCGATAATCCCGATCCGGTCCTGGGCGGGGGGTATGTGACCTGGACCCTGAGCGTGGTGAACCAGGGTCCCAACGATGCGGTCAACGTTTCTGTGACTAATACGCTTCCGCCCGGGGTGACCTATCAATCCGCCAGCGGCACGGATTGGAACTGCAGCGCGAGCGGGCAAACCGTGACGTGCACCCGGCCGGCTCTGGCCAACGGGGCCCCGGCGCCTGATCTTCAGATTGTGGGCAAGGTGACCGGTGTCGCCAGTGGCAACATCACCAACAGCGCGACCGTCAGCGCCACCGATGCCAGTGGCAACAACATGGACCCGGATTTGAACAACAATACCGTCACCGAAGATACGCTGGTGAATGAAGGCACCGATCTGGCAATCACCAAAACCGTCGGCACGCCAGTGATTGGGGCCACCGAGACTACTTTTACCCTGAAGCCCAGAAATCTGGGGCCGAATCCCGCGGTCAACGCAGTGGTGACCGATACGTTGCCCACTGGATTCGCATACGTCAATGCCACGGGCCCGAATTGGACTTGCAGCCAAGCCGGGGGCACGGTGACCTGCACCCGGGCCAGCTTGCCCGTGGGCGCTACCGATGACATTACCTTGAGTGCCACCGCGCCGGCCACCGGCGGTGGCACTTCCAACACCGCCTCGATCACCAGTGATACGGCTGATCCTGTCACTAGCAACGACAGCGGCGCGGTAACTTACACCATCGTCCCCGATGGCGCCGATTTGGCGCTGACCAAGACCAAAACGCCCCAGCCAGTGGCGGTGGATTCCGACATGACCAGTATCATCAAGGTTCATAACAACGGCCCGCGGGCCACTTCCGGTACCATTACCGTGACCGACACTTTACATGCCGATGAAACCTTCGTTTCCGCCACTGGCACCAATTGGACCTGTATCGGCCCTGGGGTGGGCAATACCGGCACGGTGACTTGTACTTATGGGAGCCAGTTGAATGCCGGCGATGATGCCAATGATCTGACCGTGGTCACCCAGGCCCAAGCCGCAGGTTCCTTGGAAAACAGCGCCAGTGTGGCCGATGTCAATGGAGAGGATGACAACGTTACTGGCAATGAAACCGATACCGCGGCGGTGACCGCCACGGCTGAAAAGGCCGATCTGGTGGTTGTCAAGACGGTGAGCGATACCGGTCTGGATAATACGACGCCCGAGAACAGTTTCACCTATACGATTGACATTACCAATAATGGTCCCGATCCTGCCACCGGCATTGGTTTTACCGACAGTATTCCCGGCTACTATGACGGACCAGCCGGCACCACAGGCATTACAGTAACCACCACGCCGGCCGGTTTTTCTTGCTCGGTCAGCAGCGGCGGGGAGGTTACCTGTACCCAGAATACAAGTGCCAGCCTGGCATCAAGTACTACGGCTACTTTTGACATTCAGGTGACCCGGCCAATCAGGGACGGGGCACTGACCAATGCCGTCAGCGCATTTTCCGCGGATGTGGGCGATCCCGACCGGACCAACAATACCGACTCGGTGAATCTCAATGTGCAACCGATTGCCGATGTGGAGATGCAATCGGTCACCGTGACTCCCAATCCGGTGCCGGAAGGGGTGGAAGCCACTTTTGTCCTCAGCTTCCGCAACAAGGGGCCGTCCCAGGCGCAGAATGTGGTAGTAACCAATGTTTTCAGCAACGACACGGATTTCACTTTTATTTCCGCCAGTCCAACGGAGGGCAGTTGCAGTTATGATGATGCGGCTCATACTCTGACCTGTAACGGGATTACCCTGAATAACAACGAGTCCCAGTCGGTGACGGTGAAGGTCCGCCCCAACTACACCACGGCCAACCCCAGCCGCACCATTACCAGCACGGCCACCATCACTACCGACACGCCCCAGAGCGATACCACCAACGACCAGGCGGCCACGGATTTGGAGGTGGACCCGTCCGAGCTGGACTTGTTGATCAACAAAGTGGATCTGACCGATCCCTTCGGCTTCGATCCCACTGACCGCACCAATAATATCTGGACCTATGACATCCAGGTGACCAATCAAGGCCCATCTTTGGCCACCGGCCTGGTGGTGACCGATACGTTTACGCCCAAGGATGGCAAGACCGTCAAGTTCTTGTGTGACAAAACCTCAGGTTCGGTGATCTGTGACGGGGACAGTCCGGGCAGCGGCAACAACGCTGGTTATTGTGATCAGCAAGGCGCTCAGGTGACAGGTCCCGGTAATTTGGTCATTACCTGTACCTTTCCCGCCGGTGTCACCCTGGCGGCGGGTGCCGACCTGCATCACTATCTCGAGTTCGAAGTCATCACCGCGCCCGACAGCGGCGGCGATACCCACAACGATGTCGCTGAGGTGCGCGCCAACGAAAATGAAAGCAACAGCGCCAACAATACCGAACCGGAGCCGACCTCGGTCTTCAAGCGGGTGGATTTGGCAATCACCAAAACCCCCTCGAAGGCCACGGTTGAAATCGGCGAGACCTTCGACTGGACCGTGACGGTGACCAATCAAGGGCCGGGGGACAGCGATACCACTGCAATCACGGATACGTTGCCCAGCGGCATGGAAGTGTCGGGCACTCCCACCTGGAGCTCCAACAACAGCCAGCCGGCCAGCGGTAACTGTACGGTGGCGGGCAGCGACATCACCTGCGACTTCGGCTTGCTGGAGGCGGGCAAACAGGCCGTGGTCACCATTCCGGCGCGGATGACGGCGTTTCCCACTGGCAGCAGCATCGACAATTGTGCCACCGCCACCACCGATCAGGCGGACCCTGACAAAAGCAATAACGAGACAGTGTGTGGAACGGTGCAAGTGCTGCTTTCGCGGGTCGAGGGCCGGGTCTATCTGGATCAAAATGGCAATGGTATTTTTGATGCCGGTGATACGCCCTATGCCAATGTCGATGTCATCATTACCGCCAGCAATGGCGCGGTTTTCACGGTGACCACGGACAGCAACGGCGAATTCGGCCAGGATGTGCCGCCGGGAGAGACCACGGTGGATGTGGATGACAGCGATCCGGACTTGCCTGGCGGGGTGATCCTGACCGACAACAGCCAGGGCAATGGCGAAGATGCGTCTGTGGTCACGGTGCCGTCCGGCGGCGTCGCCAGAGACGAGACGGGTTATCAATTGCCACCTCCTGGCGGTACCGCCCTGGTAGAAGGACGGGTGTACGAGGATAGCAATGTGAACGGCCTGTTCGACACCGGTGAACCGGTATTTTCGGGGATTCGGGTGAAAATCACCGCCGCCAATGGCGCCATATATGAACTGGTGACTTCCGCCAGCGGTGAGTTTTCCCAGACGGTGCCGCCGGGGGATACCATTGTGGATGTCACAGAAACGGATCTGCCCGCCGGGTACATCTTGACCTCGAACACGCACGGCCAGGGCAACGACCCCACTACCGTGACCGTGCCCGCCGGTGGCAGCGCCAGGGATGACAACGGCTACCGGAAAGCGCCCCAGGCCATCGCCATTCCTGCCTTGAGTCCACTTGGATTGGCGCTGTTGGTATTGATGATGACGATGCTCGGCTTGTGGCAGAACGCCAGAAATCCGAGGGGGCGTCAGTGATGCGGCGGCAATTCAGGCCGCTGCGTTTTCTTCTGGTGTTTTTGGGGTTGCTGACCGCTCTTTTTACTCTGGAAATGCTGCGGCAGGTACAGCAACTGGCGATCATGCCGTTTACCGGCATGATCGCCAGCCTGAGCGCCGCGCTCGTCCAGGGTTTCGACCCTGCCGTGGTGGCCGACGGCATTACCTTGAACGATCCCGAAACCGGTTTCGCGGTGGCCATTCAGGCGGGGTGCAATGGTGTGGAAGCGCTGATCGTATTCGTGTCGGCGGTGCTGGCGTTTCCCAGCGGCTGGAAGGAAAAAGTCTTGGGTATCGGTTTCGGCATTTTGACCATTCAAGGGTTGAACCTGGTCCGGATCATTTCCCTGTTTTATCTGGGGCAATGGAATCCGCAGGCGTTTGAATGGCTTCATCTCTATGGTTGGCAAGCCTTGATCATGCTGGATGTGCTGTTGGCGTTTCTGTTGTGGCTGCACTTTGTGACGGGAGGGGAAAATGAAGATCCACTGGCTGCCCCATAAGCCTATTTTGCGCTTTATGACTTTGACCCTGTTGTGGCTGCCTTTTGCTTTTTTTATTTGGTACCGCTACGGGGCGGCTTTGAACTGGCCCGTCGCCTGGCTTCTGGAAGGGATTTTGCCTGCTCAATTTCCCGGATTGATAACAAGCGTGGAATACCAGGGGGGGATGATTCATCTGATCATTCCCTACCACACGCCGGAAATTCTGGCTGCCGGCAAAAGGGCGGAATTGGTGGCTGATATCAACCCCCTTGCCTATGGCTATGGCTTGCCCATGCTAATCGCCTTGATTATTGCCTCGCCGGGCAGGGAAGCAGTGCAGTGGCTCAGAGGAGTTGTTGGTTATGGTGTGATCGTTTTGGTACAGGTATTCGGTTGTTATTTTGATGGCTTGCTGATCTTGCAGTTCAAGTTGCCACCAGAACTCAACAGCCAGCTTGTATTGTCATCATGGCAACGGGATTTGATCGCCTTGGGCTATCAGATGGGCAGTTTGATCTTGCCGGCGGTGACGCCGGTCGTTTTGTGGTTTGTGCTATATCCAGCCTTTCCCGTCAGCTTGCTTCGACTACCCGCGCCGGGAGTGGCGGATACTGATTCCGTTCCGGCCAGTCCTACCGGCCTTTCTGTCCGGCATTGACCGGGTTAAGCTTATTCATCTGTTTCATTTTCGCCAGTAACGCTTCGTTTTCCAAGCGGCGTTTTTCATCTGGATCAGCCAGGCTTTCTACGGAGGTGATAGCCTGTAGATAGTGCTGAGGCATCTCCAGGTAGTGCCCGCCCAAAACCAGCATTTGCCGGTACCACTCATAGGGTTTGAGGGTTTCATCGACCTTGCCGGGATGGGCTATATAGGTGAAACTCGTCAGATTCTTTGCGTCCCAAGCGACGGTCACCGGGTGGGTTTCGTAGCCCGATTCAAAACTATCCAGAATTTTCTTGTGCTGTTTTGGGAAACGGTACAGCGCGCCGATGACTTGCCCCTGATCCGTCAATTGAAGACTGCATTTCCCCGAGCCATCGGCGCCTTGTTTGTGAAAATTCAACCGGTAACCCGCCAGGGTTGCCATGCCCAGCAATTCTGCGGACGGGACTCTTGCATTTAACCGGTAAGGATGAAGATTGGAGCCGTAGGCAAAATAAAGCAACATTAAGACAGGTGGCCAGGAATCGGGTTGGGGGTATCAGTTACAATAATTTTAATGGACTTAATTTTAATGACCTGCTTGCCGAAAGCCAAAAAAAGTGATTGCCTGGGATCGGGTTTGCCGCCGATGAAAAACCTTGTATTGCTGATAATCATTGGCTTGTTTTTGCCGCTGCCGTGCCGGGCGGCGGTGCCGGTGGCGGCGGCCTCCAGCTTGCGCCCTTTGCTGGAGGATGTGGCCAGGGCTTATGAAAAGCAGCATCATCGGGCTGTTCACATAAGTTACGGCGCTTCCGGTGTGCTGGCGCAGCAAATTCTCCGGGGGGCGCCCTATGGGATTTTCCTGACTGCCTCAGACCGTTTTCTTGGGCCGCTTGCCAAGGCGAACAAGATCTGTGGCGATCCGCTCATATTGGGGCCCGGGCGTTTGGTTTTGTATCTTCCCAAATCCGGCGGGCTGTCATTGACAAGTATCGGAGACTTGGCCAAGGTTTTGAAAAATGGCACTTTAAAACGGCTGGCGCTGGCCAATCCGGAGACCGCCCCCTATGGGGCCATGGCCCGCCAAGTACTGATGAAACTGGGCGTGTGGAAAGCGGTGCAATCTCGCTTGATCTTTGGAGAAAGCGCGGCTCAAGCCGCCCAATTTGCTCTCACGGGCGCCGTGCAAGCGGCATTTCTGCCCGCGCCGCTGGTAAGGGGCTCACCGCTGGCCGGCCAGGGCGATGCTTTACCGGTTCCGGCAAAGTTATATCAACCGGAAGTCCAGGCGGCCGCATTGTTGTGTCCACCTGCCCCACCGGCGATGGATTTTTTTGAATTCCTGAAACAATCCGCCATTCGCCGGCGGTTGCAAGCCAAGTAAATGGATTGGAACGCCTTTTACGTCTCCATAAAATTGGCTACTGTGACGGTTTTGATCTTGTTGCCAGTGGCTATCCTGATAGCCCGGTGGCTGGCATGGAAGCGCTTCAAAGGGCGGTTTCTGGTAGAGGCGGCGATTGCCCTTCCCCTGGTATTGCCACCAAGTGTATTGGGGTTTTATTTTTTGGTGCTGTTCAATCCCCAGGCCCCCTTGGGAGGCTGGATTATGCGGGTGACGGGGCAAACCCTGGTGTTTTCTTTTCCGGGCCTGGTGTTGGCCTCTTTGATTTACAGCCTGCCATTCGCGGTGCAGCCGGTGCTGCGGGCATTGGAGGCGATCCCCATGCAACTGCGGGAGGCGGCGTGGTGCAGCGGATTGAGCTGCTGGCAATCGTTTTGGAAAATCGAGCTACCCCTGGCCAGAACCGGTGTCATCTCGGCGTTGGCATTGAGTTTTGCCCATACCCTTGGGGAATTCGGCGTGGTATTGATGGTGGGAGGGAATATTCCCGGGCGGACCAGGACCTTATCGGTGGCGATTTACGATCGGGTGCAGGCTTTCGATGAGGCCGGGGCAGCAGCCATGTCTGCCTTGTTGCTGGTATTTTCGTTCGTTGTGGTGACTTTGGTTTACGCCCTGGAACGCCGCCAGTGAAAGATTTGATTCTCACGCTCCGGCAGGCGCATCCGGTATCCTTGAATATCGATATGGCTTGTCCCGCGGGTAGACTGACTGCGCTGGTCGGTCCGTCCGGCAGCGGCAAGACCACGGTGCTGCGATGCATCGCCGGTTTGCACGCGCCCGAAGGCAAGATCCGGTGCGGGGATCAGGATTGGCTCGATAGCAGCCGCGGTGTTCTGGTGCCTCCCCAACAGCGCCGGGTAGGACTGGTTTTTCAGGATTATGCGCTTTTTCCCCATTTGACGGTGTTGGAGAATGTGCGGCTGGCGGTCAAAAGACCTTCCCCGGAAGCCAGAACCATTGCCCGGCAGTGGCTGCAACGGGTTCATCTGACCGGCCTGGAACAACGTTTGCCGGGAACCCTGTCGGGAGGGCAAAAGCAGCGCGTGGCGCTGGCCCGGGCGTTGGCCCGCGATCCCGAGGTATTGTTGTTGGACGAGCCTTTTTCCGCCGTGGATCAGGTGACCCGCCGCCGTTTACGCCTGGAAATGGCGGAATTGAAACGCGTCTTGAAGCTGCCCATCCTCCTGGTCACCCACGATCTGGAGGAGGCGGAAATGCTGGCCGATCAGATGGCGGTGATTCATCATGGCAAAATCTTGCAGCAGGGCCCTCCGCAAACGGTTATGCAAAGGCCCGCCAACCCGGAAGCCGCCCGCCTGGTGGATATTCGCAATCTGTTTACAGGCCGGTTAATCACGTTGGATGTAACCCGCAGGGTTGCCAGGCTGTCGTGGCGCGGTTTGCCATTGGAAATCCATTGGCCCAAAGCATTGGCTTCCTGTCCCCATGACATTGAATGGTGCATTCCCCCCGCTGGTATCGTACTCCATAGCCGGCTTCGTCCTTCCCGGGGGGTCAGGGAAAATCCGGTCCGGGGGGTGATTGTGGAAAAGGTGAATTTTGCCGGCAGGGCCAACCTGATTCTATCACCTTCCCATGCGCCGGATTTACGTCTGTATTGTGAACTTCCAATCCATGTGGCAGAGCGTAACCGATTGGAAACGGGGCAGGAAATAGCCGTATCGTTGTTGAAAAAGGCGATTCATCTGTTGCCGCCGGTTTGATGGTGGCAAATATCCTGAAATTGCCCTCCCATGGCCGGTTTTTCGTGGAAGTTACCTTTCTGCAAACTTGGCTTTGGCGTCTTCGCTCAAGACACTTCCCCGGCAGCCTCTCATAGGGCTGTCTTCTCCCGGAAGACGAACTGACCGGTGGCAAGGAATTCTCGTTTGCCTATGGCGGAAACAGGAAACAAACTGATAATATGTGTGAAACAAAAGGGAAATAACAAAAAAGAATCGAGGGGGAGAGAGCATGAAAAGTTTGCTGATATTTATCACCGGCCTGATTCTGTTGGCCATGTTGGCTTACGCTTGCATTCAATTTCACGGGCCCAGGATCGAGCAGGACATTGCCGGCCGCACCCACCAGGTATTGCAAGCCCAAAACGTTGGCGAAGTTCAGATTGGCGTGGATGGCCGGGATGTGACTTTATCTGGTTCGGTGCCGGATAAAGCGGCCAGGGAAAATTTGGTGTCCTCGATTGCTGGCGTGGAAGGCGTGCGCGTGGTGCATGATGAACTAGTGATTGCCGCACCTGCGCCGGAAGTCGAGACAGTGCCGCAGCAGGAAACGGAGCCTAAGGCTGCTGCGGAGACCAAAGAAACGGCCGCAGAACCACCATCGCAACCCCGTCAACCGTCTTTGCCGGATCCTTATATCACGGAATTCGAACTGTCGTCCGGACAACTTTTGTTAAAGGGATACGCCGGTCAAGCGTTGCACGACTCATTGCTAAGTCAAGCCGAATCCATCGTTGAGCCGGGCCAGGTCACTGACCAATTGACGTGGACAGAGGGCGCTCCGCAAGGATGGGACGAGGCAGTGACTGTGGTGTTGGAAGGATTGGCAAAGCTGGACCAAGGCAGCGCCAAAATTGTCAATCAGGAAATTACCATCACCGGGGAAACCTCCGATCCTGCCGCCAAAGAGCAAATTGAGCAATTGCTTGAAGCAAAGGCGCCGGGTTTTGCCTACCAGCTGCAACTTGAGGTCAAGCCAAAACTTTCCCAAGCAGCGATCAATTGCCAGCAGCAGTTCAGCCAGTTACTGGCGGAAGCGAAGATCAAATTCGATACCGGCAAGGCGACCATCAAGCCGGAAAGCTATGATTTGCTCAACCGTTTGGCGGAAGTGGCCAATCAATGTCCCGCTACCCGTTTGGAGATCGCCGGGCATACCGATGCAAGCGGCAATCCCGCATTCAATACATTCTTGAGCCAATCCCGGGCAGAAGCGGTGAGACAATATCTCATTCAACAAGGTGTCGATGCCGACAGGTTGATTGCCAAGGGGTACGGTTCGGAACATCCAATTGCGGATAATGCAACGGCCGCGGGACGGGCGATGAATCGCCGGGTGGAAATAATAATTATAGGGGAGGAGTAATCGATGACTTATCTCATTGCGCAAATTTTGATTTGTCTGTTACTGGCGTTTTTTCTTGGATTCTTGAT
The DNA here is from genome assembly GCA_026985035.1 of Methylothermaceae bacterium. GTDB lineage: Bacteria > Pseudomonadota > Gammaproteobacteria > Methylococcales > Methylothermaceae > Methylohalobius. The sequence goes on along the minus strand of JALSQY010000182.1, from coordinate 3,184 downwards.
TGGCTGGTGGGTAAAAGGCGCTGCTTGCAAGCGCCGTCTGGCAGAGCTGGAGGCCCATTATCAAAGCGCCTTGCTGGAAAGAAACCGCTCGGCCGTGGCTTTGGTGTCGGAGCAGGCGGGTGACTTTCAGCAGAAGATGGATGAGTTGGCCGAAGTGTGGCGTCTTAGGTTGGGTCAACAAGCTAGCGCGGGCGCCTCGATGGTGGCTGACCTGGAACAAGATTCGGAGCAGAAAGCCGAGGCTCTGGGGGGCGCTTGGGGCATTCGCATGAATCAGCAAAAGGCCACGGATGCCGAAGTGGTCGCTACCCTGGCGGACGAGTACGAGCAGCGTTTGGCGGCGATGGGCGAAGCGTGTCGGTTGCAAGTCGAACAGAAAACCCGGGAAATCAGCGAGCGGTATGCCGCAGTCCTTGAGGAGCAAGATCAGCTGTTTCAGCAACGGATAGTGGCGTTGGGCAATGCCTGCCAGACTCGTATCATCCAGCAGGAGCAAGCGCATTTGTTCGAGGCAGAAAGCGGGGGAGGCGATTTTTGGAAGGATAAGGCCCGGGAAGAAAAGGAATTGGCTTTTCAAAAGAGTGTTTCCGCAAGGGAGAAGGCCGCGCTGGCGCTCATTGGAGAAGAGGAAAAGGAATTGCAGCAGCGGATTGAGGAATTGGGTAAAGCATTTCAGATCCGTTGGGAACAACAAAAACAGGCTTGTCTCGAAATCATTGCCCAGCAAAATTCGGAGCATGAAGAACGCCTGGTAGCATTGGCTCTGGCAGGCCAGATTCGCGCCGGTTCCGAACCTGGAGTCGCTATGCCGGAAAGCAAAGAAAGTACAATCCAAAGCGCTTTGTCCCAGGCGCAAGAACCCGCTTCTTCGGTCACGACAAGTCACGCAGAGCCAGAAGTTGCAGAAGAAGCTGAAGAGGAAGAACGAGAAACCGGCTGGTTTAAAAAGGCGTGGGGCAAAGTCAAGGATTTAGAGAAAAAGTTGAAGATGTAACCCTGAGGAACCGCTGAACAAGTCATCATTGGCTTGTTCAGAGAGTGAAAAACAAAAATTGCGATTTTTGTTTTTCTCACAAAGTCAATCACTTACAGTGACTTACTTTGGCGGCACCTCCCTATGCCGCAGGAGCCTCTGACTGAATCAGAGGCTCCCTAATGAAAGCGAGGGGTTCTCCCGCTTTTCTTGAGACAGAGAAAGTCAAATTTCCATCGGATTTTCGTAGGTATCAAGCTCTAGTTCATTGATTTTCCTGGTCAAGGTATTGCGGCCATAGCCCAATAGGCGGGCGGCTTCCTGACGCCTGCCGCGGGTATGTTTCAAGGCCGTTTGAATCAATACTTTTTCAGCTTCTGCAATGGCGATTTTGGCAATATCGCGTTTGCCTTCCGACAATTGCTTCTGAGCCCATTGGCCCAGGTTTTTTTTCCAATCGCTGTCACCGGCCGTGGCAGGGGCGGATTTGTGGGGAGGGGCCAAGATTTCCGGGGGCAGATCTTCCAGATGAATGGTTTGCCCGGGGGCCATTACCGTCAGCCAGCGGCAAGTATTTTCCAGTTGGCGCACATTGCCCGGCCACGGATAGTCGCATAAGAAATCTTCAACTTCCCGCAGCAGAATTTTCGCCTCCTCGCCCATTTCTTGTGCTGCCTGCTTGAGAAAATGCTTGAGCAACAGGGGAATATCCTGACGCCGCTCCCGTAACGCGGGAATATGTATCCGTATGACATTGAGGCGGTGAAACAGATCCTCCCTAAACAATCCTTGGCTGACCAATTGCTCGAGATTTTGATGAGTGGCGGCGATAATCCGGACGTCCACCGTGCGGGCTGTGTGGCTGCCTACAGGATAAAATTCTCCTTCGGCCAGCACCCGTAGCAAACGGGTTTGCATCTCTGGCGGCATGTCGCCGATTTCATCCAGGAATAGGGTGCCGCCATCGGCTTGTTCGAAACGGCCGCTGCGGCGGGACAAGGCGCCAGTAAAAGCGCCTTTCTCGTGACCGAACAGTTCCGATTCCATCAAATCCTTGGGGATCGCCGCCATATTCAGCGCGATAAAAGGACCATTGGCCCTGGGGCTGTGGCGATGGAGCGCACGGGCGACTAATTCTTTGCCGGTACCCGATTCACCGTTGATTAACACGGTCATGTGGGAGCGGGCCAGGCGCCCGATGGCGCGAAATACTTCCTGCATGGCGGGTGCTTCGCCAATGATTTGCGGGCTCGGTTCGGCGCCCTGAGGGCCGTTAAGCGTCTCTGTGATCCGTTGTTGGCAAGCCCTTTGCATTACTTGTACGGCTTCTTCCAAGTCAAAGGGTTTGGGCAAATATTCAAAAGCGCCATCTTGAAAGGCGGCGACTGCGCTATCCAGATCCGAATGGGCGGTCATCACCACAACGGGCAGTTCGGGATGGTGTGATTGTAACCGGCGCAATAGCTCCAGACCGTCTATGCCAGGCATGCGGATATCAGTGAGAATGGCGTCGGGGCAGTCGTGCTGCAGATGGGTTTCCAGTTCACTGGCTTCAGGAAAACAGCGGACTTTAAAGCCTGCTTTCGTGAGGGCTTTATCAAGTACCCAGCGAATGGATTTGTCGTCGTCTATGACCCAGATTTTTGCTTGTGCCATGAATTTAGGTACTCTCTATGGGTAAATAGATGGAAAAAACGGTTTGCCCCGGCTCGCATTTGCATTCGATGAGGCCATCGTGCCGGGAAATTAATGATTGGGCGATAGAAAGCCCCAGGCCCGTGCCTTCAGCGCGTCCTGTGACCAAGGGATAGAAAATTTGCTCTTTCAATTCGGCATCGATACCGGGGCCTTCATCGATGACATCAATGCGCAGCGCCAGCCGGTGGAACGTTTGGCGGATGGTGAGTTGGCGGTGTATCCGCGTCCGCAGCGTGATCTCTCCTTCTCCTTTGAGGGCTTGGGCAGCATTACGAACGATATTGAGGGTAGCCTGGATGAGTTGATCCCGGTCGCCGAGCACTGGGGGCAGGCTGGGGTCGTAATCGCAGCAAAAGGTGAGTTTGGGAAACTCTGCTTCGAGCAATTGCCTTACCCTTTCCAATACCTGATGAATGTTGAGCTTGATCTTTTGGGGGGCTTGATGGGGAACGAGCAAACGGTCGATGAGCGTTTGCAGGCGGTCTGCTTCGGAAATGATGATATCGGTGTATT
>JALSQY010000181.1 GCA_026985035.1 Methylothermaceae bacterium | reverse complement strand
CAGTCGGCTTTGGACCTCTGGATAAGCAACTGATATATAAAAATAAATCACGGTGATTCCTGACAAAAGATAAGAACCATTTTGTCCCCGGCCCTGGCTGGTCCAGGCACGCCTGAGCTTGAATTTCCCTCAAGCCGAAAGCCAGGCTTTCGGCTTTCGGTCCAATCCGGCGCCTAGCCGCGCCTGTCCTGCGCCATCATCCGGGATACTGATGAAATATCCGGGTTAGGTAGCCGCTGATTAAGTCAGAGGCTCCTGCGGTATAGGGATGTGCCGCCTAAGGCAGTGACTGTCAGTGATTGACTTTGTGAGAAAAACAAAAATTGTGATTCTTGTTTTTCGCTCTCTGAAAGTCAAGGATGACTTGTTCAAGAGTCAAGCTGCCTGTTGCTGGAATTTGCCAGTATTCATGGGGTCGCCTGGAGGTCCCAAGGGCGGGGTTTTCGCTAGCACCTCCAAGGCATCATGGCGGATGTGATTGTGGCGCATTTCTTCCCGGAGCAGGTTTTCAGTGACGATACCTTGTTCCAGGCATTCCCTAAGCAGGCCAAAGAAAAGGTTTTCTTGGTTTCGGTCTGGATGGCGCCTATAGGTGCCTAAGAAGGCGTGATCGCCAAACAGCCGCCGGCGGGTACGCATCAGCCAGCCGATGGGGGGGAACAGGCGGAAGCGGTCGGCGGGGGTCCAGTCGATGGGCAGGCCGGTTTTCCATGGCTGAGTCAGGCGGCGGGTATTGTGCAAGAGTTTGGTGTCTGGAGTCAGGCGGTCGAAGTCGTTCCATTCCGGCTCTAGCAAGCCGATACTGTCCTTGGGTTCCAGGCGCAGCCCTATCCAATCTATATAGTCCAATTTAAACTCAAACATGGCCCGGAATTGTTCCTCACAACGCCAGTGGCTCAGTTTGGCGCAATCAAGCAGCATGACGCTGCTGGCATAACATTTGTCCAACCACCATTTGGGGCCACTGCGGGGGCGGCACACAATAGCCTTGCCTTGCATGTCCCGGGACAGCAGCTCCCAAATGTCGGAAACCGCGAAGATATCAGGATCCACGACAACCGCCTTGCCCTGATAGTTCATCAATTCCGGGGGCATGAAACGGAGAGGGGTAAAAGATTGCAAGTCTTCGTTGTGCCAAATGCGTTCAACGCCATCGCGAAGAAAAGGCTTACCCTCCATTTCCTGAAAGAAAGAGTAGTCCTTGTGATGGATGATGCGGACGTCGAAGCGGTCCCGGTGGGCTGAATTGCGCTTCATGGCATACTTGGCCACCAGCGCACCTACCCATTGTTTGTGATTGGTATGGATGAAGACGCAATAATCCTTGGAGGTTGATTGGTTCATGCGTTGACCACCTGTTTGGGTTGTATCGTTGAGGGATAAGCAAAGCTTGGGTCTAGCTGCTTTTCCACCAAAGCGTTAATTTGAGCGCATTGATCGTCATCGAAATAATCCTGCCAGCCCCCCACTTTGGCCCGGCGGACCTTGTAGGAATTGGGATTGCTCCTATCCTTGGGCACAAGGCGGTTGCCGCTGAAGCGGAATTTCTTTTCCTGCTCTAATTTGCGCATATTTTCAACCGAGGAAAATTCAACTGCCTCCAAAATGGTTTTTTCATCGCCCGGGGTGCCGAGAAAATCCGTAATCCGCTTTAACTGGTGGGCGGTTTCGCTGCGCATATCTTCATAGCGGACAATCAGTAGCTTATCCATTTTAGAAGCTTCTCGCGCCCAAAGATTCATGAAGTCAATGATTTTAGGCAGACCGGCATCCGGGTTCATGACGAAATCAAAGAGTGATATCTCCGCGCCATGAGGGGGATAACGGTTGAGTTTTTTCTTGCTGGGCCGCATCCGGTATTTCCATTGAAAAAATTGGGATACGGCAACGTCTCTGGGGTCTCTTACGAGTAAGATTGTCTTTTTATCATAATAATCTGACTTGTTGTCACGATTGCCGGTGTAATCCTTCAAATAGTTGTCATGACTGAAGAAAATCTTCGGGATGGCGGGATTTTGCCGGTGCATGTTGTCAAAGCCCAACAATTGATAGCCGGGTAATTCATGCAAGGTTTGGTAAAAGCGCGACAGCATGAACCGCAGCCAAGTCCTGCCGCTTTTGCCATAGGAAACAATCACCGCATCGCAGCGCTTGAGTTTGTTCGCATCCTCTTTTCCCCTGAGCCAGCGTTCGATTTGAATTCGCTTTTCTAAAGGAAGAAAAAAACAGGCACCCAGAACGGTGTTTCGAGTCACTACTTTATTGAGATTTTGTAGAATGGAATGCATAAGGCAATACGTTAAAGCGCTCGCTGAATGAGTTAGAATCAAGAGTATTTTACACCCACTTTTGTTAAATGAATGACAAATTGTGGTAAATTTGCATAAAAAATACAATTTGTTGTTTTTTGTCTGATATAATAAAACTATAAAGAAACAATTTTCCAGGGTGGAGTGCCCATGTGGTTTTTGTTTGGCAACGCGCTAAAGCGGAAGATTCCTTTCAAGTCCTACCCCAAGGTATGGGTTATGATGAACCACCGGGCTGGAGAAAATACGCAGCTTTTAGCTTTGGCAGAAGCACTAGGCTGGCCTTTCGAAATTAAACGCTTTACTTACCGTAAAAGGGTGCCTTATTTATTGTTGCAGGCCTCCCTGGCGGGAATCGATAAATCAGCGTCGGACGCTCTTACTCCGCCTTGGCCAGATTTGATTATCAGCGCAAGCGCACGCAATGAGCCCATCTGCCGCTGGGTTCAGCAGCAGGCCGGGAAATCAGGCCACCGTGTGCGGCTGGTTCACATCGGCCGTCCCTGGCAGCGGCTGGACCACTTTGACTTGGTCATTACCACGCCCCAATACCGGTTGCCCCGGCGGCCCAATGTACTGCATAACGGCTTGACATTACACCGGGTAACCGCTTCCCGTCTCGAGCAAGAAGTCCAGCACTGGAAAGCCCGGTTGGCACATCTTCCTTCGCCAAGGATTGCCGTCATGATTGGTGGTTCCAGTGGACCTTACATTCTGGACAAGAACGCAGCGCGTCGGTTGGCGGTTCAAGTAAATCGGCTGGCAAGCAACATGGGTGCTTCCTTGCTGGTAACCACCAGTGCCCGGACCCGTCCTGGCATTCTGAATGAATTCAAAAGCGCGGTAACCGTTCCTGCATACTACTTTGAATGGTCAAAGGCGCAAAAACAGAACCCCTACTATGCTTTCCTGGGGATGGCCGATCAAATTGTGGTCACGGCAGACAGTGTTTCCATGTTGACGGAAGCCGTGGCTACCGGCAAGCCCGTCCATATCTTCAATCTATTAGTAAGTAATAGGTTTGGGTCTTGGTTCGACTGGAATCTTGATGCCGTGCGCGCTCATATCTACCGGTGGGCAATGCGTTGGGCACCCAAGCGGCTGACCCGGGATGTTTCCCTTGTCCATCAACGGATTATCTCTGAAGGTCAAGCGGTTTGGCTGGGTCAAACTGGCTCGACTGGAGACAACAAGGTGTTGAGCCTGAAGGATTTGGATCTTGCTACCGCCAGAGTACGCACTCTCTTTGGAGAAAAAGAATTTGGCCTGCTCACCAAGCAAGTAAAATCTATCGAACAGGCTACAAAACCTGCCATGACTGCTTGAATGTCTGCTTTTTATTAGTGCCAAGCCGGCTTTGCAGCCGCCGGTTTGGCATCGTTTTCCGGCTCTTTTTTCTCCTTCCCTCCAAATCTGCATTTGACTGCCTTTTGGTCTCCGCATTTTCAATTTTTTTCTCACAAACTCACTTACTGGAAGTAAGTGAGTTTGGCGGCACATCCCTGTGCCGCAGGGGCCTCTGACTTAGTCAGAGGGTCTTTAGTTGTCCCAAGGCACCAAAACCCTTGACCCTAGTTTGGGTTTCTGCTTACGATGGCAAGGGTTTGTTGTTTGCCGGTCAATTTTGACTTGGCAGAGAACAATCCGGAAAGGAGACAATAACTTAAAATCTGATAATAAAGAGGAGCAAGATCGCAATGAAAATCGGAGTTCCAAAAGAGGTGCACGAGGGTGAACGCCGGGTGGCGACGACCCCTACCGTGGCCGAGCAGTTGCAGAAATTAGGCTTCACTGTCGCCATTGAAGCGGGCGCAGGCGCCGAGGCCAACTTTTCCGACGATGCTTACCGCGAAGTGGGGGTAGAGATTATCGACGATGCCCGCAAGCTCTGGGAAGAATCGGACATCGTGCTCAAGGTCCGTCCGCCGGAAGCGCATCCATTTTGCGGCCCTGAGGCTGAATTACTGCGCGAAGGGGGGAATCTCATCAGTTTCATCTGGCCGGCCCAGAACCCTGAGCTTCTGGAAAAATTCAAAGAAAGAAAGGCCACTGTTTTGGCCATGGATTGCATTCCCCGGATTTCCCGTGCCCAGAAGATGGATGCTTTAAGCTCCATGGCCAATTGCGCGGGTTACCGGGCAGTGATTGAGGCCGCCGAACATTTCGGCAGTTTTTTTACCGGGCAGATTACCGCTGCCGGTAAAGTACCGCCCGCCAAGGTCTTGATTATCGGCGCTGGTGTGGCTGGTCTGGCGGCCATTGGCGCGGCAGTCAGCCTGGGGGCGGTTGTCCGGGCTTTCGATGTGCGGCCGGAAGTCAAGGATCAAGTGGAGAGCCTGGGCGCCGAATTCCTGCAAGTGGAAATGGAAGGGGAAAGCGGCACCGGCGTGGGTGGATACGCCAAGGAGATGAGCGAAGAGTTCATCAAAAAAGAAATGGAAATTTTCGCCCGCCAGGCAATGGAAGTGGATATTATCATCACCACCGCATTGATTCCCGGCAAGCCAGCGCCCAAATTGATCACCAAGGGCATGGTGGAGTCCATGAAGGACGGCAGCGTGATTGTCGATCTGGCGGCAGAGCAGGGGGGCAACTGTGAACTGACCGAGCCGGGCAAGGTGGTCAAGAAATTCGGCGCTACGATCATTGGTTATACGGATTTGCCCAGCCGCATGCCAACCACTTCCAGCCAACTTTACGCCACCAATCTCCGCCATTTGCTGACCGAGCTTTGTCCTGAGAAGAACGGCGTCATCGACGTTAATATGGATGATGTGGTGATTCGAGGCGCGACGGTAGTGAAAGACGGCGAAATCACCTGGCCGCCACCACCCATTCCGGTATCCAAGGAAGAGAAACCCGCACCGGAAGCGGTCGCCGCGCCACCAGTGACGGAAGAAAAGAAGGAAAAGAAAAAACTGCCGGCCGAATGGGTGACTGCCATTGTCATGGCCATCGGCGGCTTGGCGCTCTATGGCATGGGCATGGTGGCGCCGCCGGAGTTTTTGTCTCACTTCACTGTATTTGTATTGGCCTGTTTTGTGGGCTACATGGTGATCTGGAATGTTACCCCTGCCTTGCATACCCCTTTGATGAGTGTCACCAATGCCATCAGCGGCATCATCGTCATTGGCGCGTTGATTCAAATTTCATCGCCGGGAATCTTGCTCAAGCTGCTTGCCGGGATTGCGGTGCTGATTGCCAGCGTCAATATCTTCGGGGGATTTTGGGTGACACAACGCATGCTTGGCATGTTCAGAAAATAAGGGGGGAAGAAAAATGCCACAAGGCGTAATAATTGTTTCGTATATTGCTGCCACGATATTGTTCATCCTGGCACTGGGGGGATTGAGTCATCCTGAAACCGCCCGCCGGGGAAATCTCTTCGGCATCATCGGGATGACCTTGGCCATTGTCGCCACATTGCTGTCCGATCAAGTGACCTCATATTCTTTCCTGATCATCATGATGGTGATTGGCGGCAGTGCCGGGGTGTATGTGGCCCGCAAAGTAGAGATGACCCAGATGCCGGAACTGGTGGCGATACTCCACAGCTTGGTGGGTCTGGCCGCGGTGTTGATTGGCTTCGCCAACTTTATCGATCCCACGGCCGAGTTCGAAGGAGCCGCCAAGACGGTCCACGAAGTGGAGATCTATCTCGGCATCTTGATTGGCGCGGTGACCTTCACTGGCTCGGTGATTGCCTTTGGCAAGCTGTGCGGCAAGATTTCCGGAACCCCGGTATTATTGCCGGGCCGCCACTGGATCAATCTGGCCATGTTGGTGCTGGTAATTTTGCTGGGCAAGTGGTTTCTCGGTGCGGAAAGCACCGGCGCCGGCATCATGGCGCTGATCTTGATGACGCTGATCGGCTTTGCCTTTGGCGTGCACATGGTCATGGCTATCGGGGGCGCGGATATGCCCGTGGTAGTCTCCATGCTCAACAGCTACTCGGGATGGGCGGCATCGGCGACCGGATTCATGTTATCCAACGACTTGCTGATTGTGACTGGCGCGTTGGTCGGTTCTAGCGGGGCAATTCTCAGTTATATCATGTGCCGGGCCATGAACCGCCATTTCCTTAGTGTGATTGCCGGCGGCTTTGGCACCGAAGGGGGGGCTCCCGCCGCTGCTGCCGGGGAAGCTGGAGAAGTGGTATCGGTTGACCCGCAAGAAACCGCCGAGTTGCTGGAAAGCGCCAAGAACGTTATTATCGTGCCTGGTTACGGGATGGCGGTAGCCCAAGCCCAATATACGGTTGCCGAAATCGTCAAAACCTTGCGCGACAAGGGCGTCAATGTCCGTTTTGCCATTCACCCGGTGGCCGGCCGGATGCCTGGCCACATGAACGTGCTATTGGCGGAAGCCAAAGTCCCCTACGATATCGTCTTCGAAATGGATGAAATCAACGAGGATTTTCCCGATACCGATGTGGCCATCGTGATTGGCGCCAACGATATCGTCAATCCTTCCGCTGAAGAAGATCCCAATAGCCCGATTGCCGGCATGCCGGTATTGGAGGTGTGGAAGGCGAAGACCTGTATCGTGCTCAAACGCAGCATGGCGACCGGCTATGCCGGGGTGGACAATCCGTTGTTTTTCCGGGAGAACACGCGGATGTTGTTCGGGGATGCCAAGGATAGTTTGGAGAAAGTTTTGGCGGAACTTAAAAAATAAACATCGTTCGATGGTTATTGATAAAGGGCGGGCCGGCAGCGGCCCGCTTTTTTTAGAGGGTGCCGCAAAAGGTGGCATCCTCTGCGATGTAGGGATGTATCGCCATTTTCAATGGTTGTAAGCTTAAAAATGGAGGAAGCAGAAAATCGCAGTTTTCCGGTTCCGAGTTGCAACAGCCCAAGGAGGGGCTTTTGCGACGCCCTCTGTTAGTGGGCATCCGGCAAATGCCGGTTGCCATGTTGGCCCGCTTTCAGGGAAGTAGGAAAGGGCGGGGCATGGGAATGCCGGGTTTTCCACACCCAGGCGATAAGCGCGGCTGAAAAGAGCAAGCCGATAATGAAGCGGATTCTCCTGCCAGTCACTGATCTTCCCGGGGCGGCAGACGTTCCATCAAGGAATCCCACTGGATGCGGACTTCCGGCAGAATACTCACAGGCGTCTCTCCGGCCATATCCCACACTTCTGGTTTGCCGTATCGCCCTTGATCATCGAGACGATAGACAAGTATCATCCGCTCAATGGGATCCACCAGCCAATATTCCTTGACGCCAGCCCGTTCATAAACCTCCCGTTTGCGTTGGTGATCGTGGTAAGCGCTGGAAGGGGAGAGAACTTCCACCACGAAATCCGGCGCGCCCCGTATGCCACGCCGCTGCAGCTTGGATGGGTCACACACGACGAGAACATCCGGTTGCACGATGGTGTCGATTTCTTCGTTGGCTTCGTCTTCCTTGGGAAGAAGCACATCCACCGGGGCGATATAGGGGCGGCAGGGTTTGCCTTCCAGAATATTGCCCAGTTGCCGGTAGATTTCCCCGGCGATGTCCTGATGTTCCAGGGTAGGGGCGGGGGCCATCAAATAGGGCCTGCCGTCGATCAATTCGTAACGGACATCCTCGGGCCAGGTGAGGTAGTCCCGATAGGTATAACGGGTTTGGTCATCGAGCGCTGGTTGCATGACGGACTCCGGTTTCAGGCTGGATTATCGCACGCTATATAAACGCAATCCACATCGAAAGTATCGGCAATTCTGGCCATCAAGGCCTGAATGCCAAACTGCTCCGTGGCGTGATGGCCGCCGGCGAACATGTGGATCCCGGCTTCCTGGCTTTCGTGCCAGTCGTGTTCGCTGATTTCTCCGGTCACATAGGCGTCGAGTCCTGCGGCCAGGGCTTCCCGCCACTGGCTGTTGGCGCCGCCGGTAATGATGCCAAGGGAATGAATAGGGGCATTTGGATCGGGACTGGCCAGGATGACCGTGTGATCCAGGATTTGCCGCAGCTGCTTTTGCAAGGCTTTGGCGGTGACAGGCCGGGACAAACCACCCTGTACGCCGGTAGTCGCGCCTTGGTATTCTCCAAAGGGTGCAAGATGTTGTAGGCCGATTTTTTTGGCCAGGGTGGCGGCATTGCCAATTTCCATGTGGCCATCCAGGGGCAGGTGGTAGCCATAAAGATTGATTTGGTGGCGCACCAGGGGAAACACGCGGCGGGCGAAGGGACCTATCAATGGGCGGGGACCATGAAAACGCCAAAACAGGCCGTGATGGACGATCAGTGCTTGGGCACCATGAGCCACAGCTGCCTGGGCGGAGTGCACAGTGGCGGATACGGCGAAAGCAATTTTGGCAATGGATTGGGTGCCTTCGATTTGCAGGCCGTTAGGACCGTAATCCTGGTAATTGTCGGGAGCGAGTAATTCGTTTAAAAAACGAGTCAGGTCTTCTCGGGCAAGGGTCATAGGGTTACAGCAGTCAGATGAGATACAAGATGTTTGAGTGAAGGGAACTTGGCAATGGCCAAGGCTTCGGTTTCGCTGCTTAGCGGGGCGGAATCTGGAATTAACACAGGCTGTGTGCCGGCTCGGTGAGCCGAGAAAATGCCCGGTTCAGAGTCTTCCACTGCTAGACAATCGGCGGGGGCGGTTTTTAACATCTCAGCCGCGCGCAGATAGATATCGGGAGCCGGTTTTCCCGATTTTACCTCATCCCGGGTAACGGTCAGGGGGAAGTCTTCCAAAACGCCAGCCAGCGCCATGCATTTTTCGGCATATTGCCGCTGGCTGTTCGTGGCAAGGGCATAGGGATAGCGGGTCTGGCGGAGAAAATCCATCAGTTCTTGATAGCCGGGTTTGGTGGCTATTCCGTTGATTTCGACCCATTGGTGCCAGAACCGGGTGCTTAAGCGGTGGAAAGTGGGAATGTGGAAACTGGGACCAAAGGCTTTTTGCAATTTGTTTTGTACTGCATCGAGATAACAGCCCTTGAGCTGTTGGCAAAGAGTGTCATCAAGGTTAAAGCCCATTTCCCGGGCCGCATATTGCCAGGCTTTCGCGTAAGTGGGTTCGGTATCCAACACCAGCCCGTCCAGGTCAAGAATAATGGCTTTAAAGTATGGTAAGTGCATCACAACGAGGGTGGGAATAAGTCCTGAGCTGCGTCCAGGTTGCCCGTGTCCCGGTATAGCAAAGGGTCTCCCAGTCTTTGGATGGCGCCACCTATGACCCGGCCAAATACTACAATGTGATCCCCGGCGGGGCATTCGTGGTGGAAATCGCAATCCAGCCAGGAAAGGGCATGTTCCAAAATGGGTGCGCCGCATTTCCCCGGCCGCCACGGGATGTCGGCGAGTTTATCGATATTTCCACTTTGGCCGAAATGAGCGGCGAGATCCAATTGATCCGTGGCCAGAACATTGACTGTAAATCCGCCTCCAGCTTTCAACATGGGGTAAGAGCGGTGGCGGGGATTGATACTGAGGGCAAGGAGCAGAGGATCGAAAGAAACCTGCATCGCCCAGGCGGCTGTGAAGGCGTTGTGTTTTTTGCCATCGGCCACCCCAATCACATAAACGCCGTGGGTCAGGGTGCGGAAAATGTCTGCAGGGCGGGTCATGACTTTTCTTCCTTGAGATAGCGTTCGATATCTTCCTTGGAAAAGCCCACGGCTTTGGCGACCCGGTCTGCGTGACTGACCCGGGAAATTCCTTCGATCAAGCGGTAGGTAGGATGGTCTTGAACAAATTCCACCTGCTTGGCCTGGCCAATGCCTTGCCGGATGAATTTATCCACCAATTCGTGATTGTGGGTGACAAGAATGGTGGTACAGCCTTTTTTGTGGAAACCTTCCATGATGTTATAGGAAATTTCCAGCCGCTCTTCGTAGGTGGTGCCTTCAGCCAGTTCGTCCAGAATAACCAGGCTTTTGGGGGTGGCGGCGAGGAAGATTTTTTTCGTATGCTTGAGTTCGGTGGCGAACCGTCCTTCGCCATCGACCAGTTGGCTTACTTCGGGGACTTGATAGAAAATCCGGTCGGCAACGGTGAGTTGTGCTTCCCGCGCTGGGATGTAACAGCCAACCTGCGCCAGTAATTGGGATTGGCCCAAGGTTTTGCAAAAGGCGGTTTTACCCCCACTGTTGGGACCTGTGATAAATGTGATCCGGTGTTCATCCAGGCGGATATCATTGGGGACGTAATCAGGATTATCCTTGCCCAGAATGGGGTTGCGCAATTGTTTTGCAATAAACCGGTGGTGTTCGTCTCCAAGTAATGCCGGCAAGGTAGTGGCATTGCCGAAATGCCGGGCGAAATCGTGAAAGCTCAAGAGTTCGTCCAAAAAACCCAAGGCTTCCAAGGTGGTGTGAACTGCTTCATCTTCGCGGAAGATGCGGCGCAAAGGATAAATGAACTTGTCCCGGTCGAAATTGCCGACGATGGGCGGATAAGCGGCCACCAGAGGCAGCAAGAATAAGCCGAAGATGCCCGGTGCAATGCCCAGTACCGGTGTCAAGCCTGCCCAAAGCAGCAATAATGCGCCCGCGGTGCCCGCCACTAACACTGGTTTGAACAACTGGGGCCGGAAGCGGATGGCCGGGAGCCACAGAGGTTTTTCGGCAGCGGTCATAATCCTTTTTTCGGTTCGATACACCGGCCCTTGCATCAATGCGTGACTGCGGCTTTTGGAAAAATTTGCAAGTGTTTCGACAAGTTGGCGTAAATAAGGGCTTTGGGGTTTGGGCAGATCCCGGGCATTTTCTGCCAGTTGCAGCATGAAACGGGTGCCTTGATTATAGGCTTCATAGCCGAATCCCTTGATTTCCCGGGGTGAAGCCGGAGAACCAATGGTGCCGAGAAAGAGGTTGTAGAGAAGCTTGTAAAACTCAGGTTCCAATTGTGCGGCATTTTCGACCAGCGTTTCAATATCCCGGCGCAGGTTGTCGTTCTGCGCCAGTTCTCGCAGGGCTTCCTGTTTGCCACCAATCAATTCCTCATCGGTAAGTGGTTGGGATAAGGAACGGTACAGGGTAGCTTGGCCTATTTGGGTGCGGGCCTCGTTGACTTTGTCGAACAGGGCTTCGATTTCCAGGGCATTAAAAGTGGACAGGTCCATAACTTGGTCTGAAGCTTCCGGATGCCTGGCTTTGATAGCCGGCCCATCCCGCCACACCTTCAGGAATGGTTGATAAAGTTTGCGCAGTCTGTCAAGCATAGGCTTCTCCTTTAGGCTGAATGACTTTGATGTATTCTCCCGGCGCTTCTCGGCTGGCGCCCACAATAAGACGCAAGGCACCGTCTGGGGCTTGTTCCAATTGTCCCGAAGTTTCTACCCATTCTCCCTGTTTTGCCTGGCCGATGTAAGTGGCGGTAAAACTCAATGCCGTCTTGATTCGCGGGTGATCGAGGCGATAACAGGCAGGGGTGGAAAAGCTTTCAGAATCATCGGTGATTTGGGCCTGGATAGTAGTCAAACCGGTTTTGCGCCAGGGGCGGGGATCAGGTTTTTGTAATATATCCTCAACCAAGATCAGATCGAATTTCGTCCCTTCAATGGCCGCTTTGTTGAATTTGCGCCGTTCATGCCAAACGTATTCTGTCAGGGACAGCGAACATCCCCGGCGAAGGTGGGTTTCCCGCCAGTCAGGCTCGGTCAAAATGCCTGCTTGCAATAGCTGCTTGAGTGCTTGACGGGCTTGTTGAAAAGCGGGTTTTCCGTGGACTGTCAGATCTATATCCGAGTTATCACCGTGACAGCCCAAGAGCAATGAGCCGGTGACGCCGAAATCCGAACTTTCGAGGCCGTGTTCGCGAAATAAAGCCAGCAGGGTGATTAACTTTGAGACGACCGGATCAGGCCGGGCCTGTTCCAACAGCAATTGTAATGCTTTCCGGGGGCGGAAGTGACGGCGGATACAATCTACGGGAACCGCTTGTAAGAGGGTATCGCGGTGGGAGGATTGGTAAAGGTAACGGGGATAATGCTTTTTAAGTAATCGGTTGGCTTCATCGGTTGGGATTTTGTGATAGTTATCTCCCTCGCGGGTATAGCGCAGGCAAGCAATTATCCGGCCTTCTTCCATGCCATTCAAGGTGACAGCGAAGAACAACCCTTCTTTGGTTTCAATAAAATCACGCGCCAAATACATGAGTGAATGGGTGGTTTGAATGCTCAGATTATAACGGTCTTCGGACAAGGGTGATGAATATTGTCAGAAAATTTGACAAAAATGGTCAGTTTGTACGTGAAATAGTAGTAAGCCTGGTGTAAACACTTGATTCCTCCTGAATGTTTTAATAAGGCATAAAATATGCTTTATAAAGTAAATGGAAATGAATTCCAACTGATTGTCGGAGATCTGCATTATGAAAAACAATATTATTGCGCTGATTCGTTCTTTCCAAGGATACACTTATGAAGTTGCCGGAGTATTGACTGCCTATTTTGAAGATCCCGAGCAAGCTCGCGCTTGCGCCGAAAAAATCTTGGAAGAATGGAAAAAACAGGTGGAAGTCAATGGTACTAGCCTGACGGTTTATATTTAACTTGTTGATTTTTATAAAATTAAATATCCGGGCTAAGGCTTGGTGTTTCAAGATGACCCCGCATGGGTGGCACCAGTTTTATTGGTGTGAAGCGCTCTTCAGGGGCACTCTGAACCAGTCATCCCTGACTGGATAAGAGTTTCTTTAGTTTCTTCCACCGATTGGATAAAAATAATTACATTTTTTTATTGCCTTCAGATCTTCAGATAAAAAAGGAGTGTCAGAAAAATTTACATTCCAGGTGTTTGTCTGGATTCTAAGAGTTCAAGATAGGCGCTCATGGCGTGATCCTTCATGCCATCAGTGCCCGGTTTCCCCAAATCCTCCAATCGGCCCCGAAATCTATCCCAGAACATTTCCCAGGGAGACATGCCAAAGTGCAACTTGCCTGTGGTGTCAAAATAACAAAGTTGTCCGACGTGGCGGTAGCGCAGGGCGAAAATACCCGGAATGGGTACACGGGTCACCACATCATTGTTATTCCGGAAACGAAAGCAGTTTTTTTTGCAGGCACGGTCAAAGGCGCTGGCAAACTCATCATCGCCAACCCTGGGCGAGCCGTAAGTATATAGTCCTTGAATTCGTACTTGATCGACAGGATCGAATTTCATCCGCGCCGTGCTCAAGGTGGCCAAAGCCGCTCCAAGGCTGTGGCCAGTCAACCAGACAGGCTGGCCTTGGTACATGCCATAGAAGAAATCGAGAAACGACGACCAAACTTGATCTAATGCATGTAAAAAACCCACATGGACCTGCCCCACGGGGCCCGGATACAAAGCCACATTAGCGTCTGTAAGGATATCATCCAACTTGTCCAGCTCTGTACCCCGGAAGGCGATTAGCAGCATTTTGTCCTGACTGGCCAGATAGCCTTGGGTTCCCCCTTGGTCGAGATAGCGGGATTCTGTAAACCCCCACAGATCCAAAGTTTGCGAGATTTTATCATCGTCTTGGTATGTCAAATCAGCGGCATATCCAAGTGCTAACGCGTTATTACTGTCATAACCTTCGGCCAGCGGGTTGAATTGACTAAAGATACCCATGGACTCCCCCTTCCAAGACTCATCAATTACGCATGTTAGCATTGTCCCGTGAGATTTTGGTATCCATTACCTTTGACGGCAAAGTAAATCCAGGCTGACTTGCCAATGAGCGCCGTATATCACTTGTCTTGTTGCGGAGCAGCGATGGAAAGTGGCTGAAAGGCTCATTTGTTTAGTGAAACGAGGCGTTAAAATATGAGAAAATCCGAAATTCAGGCTTTTATTTTTGTCGTGATAGAAATTTTTAGAGAATCAATAAAATCAATAAATTAACCGAGGTGCTTTTGTTGTGTCGACCTGGCTTTCCCTTTTACCCGCGCTTGTGGCCATTCCCCTGGCTTTCTTTACTCACCGGATTCTTCTTGCTTTGGGGATTTACGTATTTCTGGGGGCGCTGATTATCGAGCAAGGATGGCTGCCCGATGCATCCGCCCGGTTTGTGCAACTTTTTTGGCAAGTGGTTTCAGATCGCGACAATCTATTGATTATCGTATTCAGCTTG
>JALSQY010000180.1 GCA_026985035.1 Methylothermaceae bacterium | reverse complement strand
GCCCATGCTGCCCATCGCCCAGGCGATCCTGTTGATGGTGGTCTATGCCGTGCTGCCGCTCATCGTGGTGATCGGCATGTACCGCCTGTCGATGATGATGGTGGTGGCCATCGCCCTGTTCACCATCCACTTCTGGTCGGTACTGTGGAAGTTCGCCCAGTGGATTGATGAAAACCTGACCGTGGCCATGCACCCCTCCACCCTGGATCAGCTCCTGGACTGGGCCACGCTCCCCGGCCCGGAACTTCTCAACGCCGCCACCCGCGCCCTGTTGCTGGACATTCTCCTGTCCGCCCTGATGATCGGCATGCCGCTGATCTGGACCATGATGATGGGGTGGGTGGGGATTCAGGTGGGAGGAATGATGAGACATATAATGGCAGATGCAATCAGCCCTTCTCAAGATGCAGGTAAATCTGGCGCTAGTGTTGGTAGCAAAGGTATTGGAGGTCTATTTCGAAGAGGAAAGTAAAATTAGGATCGATTAATCATGATTATCAAATTTTTGCACCCAAGTATTGTGGGACTCATAGAAAAACTGATCGGGATATGCCTCACCTATATATCCACGTGGCTTGAGATTGAAAGGATCACTTTGCTCTTCTTCCACCTCATCCTCCCCAAATCCCCCCAAAAACACCAGTCCAATCACCATGCCCGCTGTTGCCAGGGCCGCCAGCAGCAGGGCGGCCAGCACCAGCCACGGCACCGCCAGCGCGCCCGCCAAAGACACCAAAAAACCGACGCTTATGGGCCGCCGCCGCACGCCCCGCACCACGGGACCCAACAGGCGCACCCTTTCCAGGGGCAGGCATATCTTTCCGGCCAGTTTCGCGGCACCCCCCGGCAACCATCCCAGGCGGCCGGCGGCGGTCCAGAGCACAATCGCCCCGTAACCTACCAGAAACACCACCAGGGGCGTCACCACCATCAGGGTAAAGCTGTCCATCGTCGCCTCCTTTTCCGGCAAAAATCATTCCTCTTACCCTTTATCATACCCATATTTGATTGTCAAATTATGCCATTCATGCGATATCTGCTCTTGACCATTGCCCTGGCCCCCGTCTGGCCTGCGTCCGCCGCGCCGCCGCTCTCCGCCGCCGAACGCCGGGTTCTGGATGAAGTCCTGAAGGTTCACCGGCAAGGATTTCTGTGGCCGGACTGTGAAACCATCCGCGACTTCGGCCGCCGGGCACAGACCAGCCCCAACGAGGCTGTCCTGGAAGTTGAACGGGCCCTGGCGCTCAAGGTATTGGGCCGCCCGGCATTCTATCGTGGCATGCTCTCGCTTGCCAGACAGCCCGGTTACGATTTCGATGCGCTGGCCAACCGTTGCTGGCGGGAGTGGCGGCGGCACTCACCTGGTTCGGCCGCATTGCCCTGCCCTTGTTCGTGTTTGCCTGCAATCTGAACCGCCCCGGCATGACCTCCACCGCCCGTCTCCGGATTTATTTGTATAATTGGCGAGCATATTTATTGATGGCGATAATTGCTTTCGTCAACCTGAACAGAAATATTAAAACAAAACAGGAGTCCGATAAATGGGCGGTAAGGCGCTGTCGAAACCCAGTGTCCGGCTTCCAAAAAATCGTTACCTGGAAGTCGAGTCCTTTGTATTGAACGAATTGACGTCCCGCTATCCCGGCAGGTGGGCGGCTGTTCCCGCCTACCGGGACAAGCCTGACTTTGGTGATCTCGATATTCTGGCAAGCGATTTCCCTGGCCCACAACCGGTGTCGGAAACCCTTGATGCCATCGAGGTTGTCAACAACGGCCCGGTTTCGAGTATGGGGATTTTGCTTGCCGAAGGTCTGTTCCAGGTGGACTTCATCAAGATACCAAAATCTGCTTTCGATTTTGGGCTACGTTATCTCGCCTTCAACGATCTCGGAAATCTGATTGGCCGGCTTGCCCATGCGGCAGGATTCAAACTGGGTCATCTCGGCCTCTTTTATGTGGTCAGGGACCCGGAAAATCCTGCCTGTGTCATCGATGAGATCGAGGTATCCCTGTCCTGGGATGGTTCTTTGGAATTCTTAGGCTATGACAGCGCATGGTACCAGGTCGAATTCGAAAATGGCTTCAGGCGCCTGGAGGATGTTTTCCAGTTTGCCGCCTCTTCTTCTTATTTTGATCCCGATTTGTATTTACTCGAAAATATTAGTCACAGGATGCGGATTCGCGACAAAAAGCGGCCAACGTACATGAATTTTCTGAAGTGGCTGCAAGCATCCAAGTGTACCAGCAAGTTTTCCTGGGAGGATAGGGATCGGGTTAAACACCGGTTTCTCGAAAAAGCCTTCGGGTTTTTCCCGAGGTTCGAGGAAAAATATCGCCAGACGCTCGAAAAATCCAAGCGCCTTCGCCAATTCAAGCGGAAATTCAACGGAAAACTGGTATCGGAATGGACTGGGTTGTCAGGGAAAGCATTGGGGGAATTGATGAAACAGATTTCGTTGAGGTTCGGGGACCGGGAATCTCTGATCGATTTCGTATTGAATCACCCGCAATCCGATATCATCGAAATGACGCGGTCTTTTGTGGCTTCTGATACGACAACCAAAAAACGAGCGGCAAATTCCGCGCCTTCACCAAGGTGACCAAATCTTGTCTCAAGAGCTCGTTTATTATCACGTCGAACCCAATGAAGTTTACTGGATCTATAGCTGGCCACTTATGCCGCTGATCTGGATCATGGTGATGGGGTGGGTGGGGATAAGTGTTGGTAGATTTATGGGTGACGTTACGAATGATGCAATCAGGCCTGCTAGAGATGCCGGAAATACAGGGGCCGGTATAGGTAGTCGAGGCCTTAAGGGGATATTTCGAGGGAGAAGATAAATGACTTTACGTTATTTTTCGCTTTTATTACTCATTCGGATCGAACCCATATTCACCAGGATACCATTCCCCAATATAACGTCGAAATGTAAGCATGGGAATTTTTTTTTCTTCTTCCACCTCATCCTCCCCAAATCCCCCCAAAAACACCAGTCCAATCACCATGCCCGCCGTTGCCAGGGCCGCCAGCAGCAAGGCGGCCAGCACCAGCCACGGCACCGCCAGCGCGCCCGCCAAAGACACCAAAAAACCGACGCTTATGGGCCGCCGCCGCACGCCCCGCACCACG
>JALSQY010000179.1 GCA_026985035.1 Methylothermaceae bacterium | reverse complement strand
AAGTCATTGAGGTTTGCCAACAAATTTCCACGCCTGATTCTATGGTGGAGGCGGCCAATTTCAATGCCCCAGGGCAGGTCGTGATTGCCGGGCACGCAAGGGCAGTGCAAAAAGCCTGTGATCTTGCTAAGGAACTTGGTGCCAGACGGGCGGTGCTCTTGCCTGTAAGTATCCCTTCCCATTGCTCGCTGATGAAACCGGCAGCGGAAAAGTTTAAATCGGTGCTCGGCACAGTTTCAATTGATGCCCCCAAGATCCCAATAGTCCACAACGTAGATATCAGATCCCATACCTCTCCCGAAGTCATTCGCTCGCTGCTGGTTGAGCAAATGTACTCACCAGTACGGTGGAGTGATGGCATTCGCTTTATGCGGGATCAAGGTGTTGCCACCTTCGTGGAGTGCGGGCCTGGGAAAGTATTGGCGGGTTTGAACAAACGAATTGTGAAAGACAGACAGGTTTTGCCGGTTTATGATCCCGGCTCTCTGGATAAGGCATTGGAGGAATTGAATGGCTGAAAAAGTTGCGCTGGTCACAGGCGCCAGCCGGGGTATTGGTAGAGCTGTCGCCATGCAGCTGATCAAAGATGGCATGATTGTGATCGGAACGGCAACCACGGAACAAGGGGCGGAAAATGTTTCCCAAGCTATCAAGGAAGCCGGAGGCAAAGGCGCAGGAGAAGTCCTGAATGTCAATAATACTGATCAAATGCAAGCGTTAGTGCAGAAGATAGGGAAAGAATATGGCGCTCCAACCGTATTGGTAAATAACGCCGGGATCACCCGGGATAATTTATTGATGCGGATGAAGGATGAAGAATGGGATGCCGTTATCGATACCAACCTGTCATCCATTTTCCGGCTTTGTAAAATGTCGCTGCGGGGTATGATGAAATCCCGCTGGGGGCGTATTGTCAATATCGGTTCGGTAGTGGGGGCGACAGGAAACGCCGGCCAGGCCAACTATGCCGCCGCCAAGGCCGGTTTGGTGGGTTTTACCAAATCCTTGGCCAAGGAGGTCGGTTCACGCAATATCACGGTCAATACCGTGGCGCCAGGCTTTATCGATACTGATATGACCCAGGAATTACCAGATGAACAACGGCAGGCGCTGCTTCAATCCATTCCCCTTGGACGCTTGGGGGATGTGCAGGAAATCGCTGACGTGGTATCTTTTTTGTGCTCCGACAAAGCCGGGTACATTACCGGGGAAACCCTTCATGTCAACGGTGGCATGTACATGCCGTGACAGAATCTAAAAAAATTTTGTGTTTGCCGGGGTTCGCATTTAAAATGCCCGGCCTGACAGGTATAACTATAAACTTGACTGAGGTAAGGAAAAAATCATGAGTGATGTGGCAGAACGTGTAAAAAAGATTGTGGCGGAACAGTTGGGAGTCAAGGAAGAAGTGTCTAACGACGCTTCTTTTGTGGATGATTTGGGCGCTGACTCCTTGGATACCGTTGAGTTGGTGATGGCTTTGGAGGAGGAATTTGATTGCGAAATTCCGGACGAAGAAGCGGAGAAAATCACCACGGTCCAGGAAGCCATCGATTATATTGAAAGCCATCTAAGCTAATTTTCCTCCATAGGTAGATTTTCAGATCTTTCCTTCCAGTATCCAGGTATAAACTTTTGAACGATAGAAGGGTTGTCATCACCGGCCTGGGGATTGTTTCTCCGGTAGGAAATTCCATCTCCGAGGCATGGGAAAATATTTTGGCGGGACAAAGCGGTATCGGTCCTATCGAATACTTTGATGTCAGTGACTTTTCCACCCGTTTTGGCGGAGTGGTTAAGGGCTTCGATGTGACGCAATACATTCCCGCCAAGGAAGCCAGGAAGATGGATCCCTTTATTCACTACGGGATTGCCGCGGCCAGTCAAGCCTTTGATGATGCGGGTCTGGAAGTAACAGAGGAAAACTCAGAATGGATGGGGATTGCCATTGGCGCTGGTATCGGCGGAATTACCGGGATTGAA
Source organism: Methylothermaceae bacterium (assembly GCA_026985035.1). Lineage (GTDB taxonomy): Bacteria > Pseudomonadota > Gammaproteobacteria > Methylococcales > Methylothermaceae > Methylohalobius. The sequence goes on along the minus strand of JALSQY010000179.1, from coordinate 12,412 downwards.
AATGGCCACAGTGCCTTTGTCAAGGGCGGTCCCCGCCGGATTTCGCCGTTTTTTGTGCCTGCTAATATCATCAACATGATTTCCGGCAATTTTTCAGTTCTCAAGGGAATGCGCGGGCCAAATTTTGCTGTGGTTTCCGCATGCGCCACTGCCAATCACAATATTGGCGAATCGGCGCGGATCATTCGCACCGGGGATGCCGAAGTGATGATTGCCGGAGGCGCGGAGTATCCTATTTCCCCTACCGGATTGGGGGGGTTCGCTGCTGCCAGGGCATTGTCCCGCCGCAATGATGATCCTCAGCGGGCAAGCCGCCCCTGGGATAAAGACAGGGATGGTTTCGTACTTTCCGAAGGGGCGGGCGTTGTGGTGCTCGAATCCTTGGATCATGCCAAGAAACGAGGCGCCAGGATTTATGCTGAACTGATAGGCTATGGTGCCAGCGCCGATGCTTACCATATGACCCAGCCTCCCCCAGAAGGCCTGGGCGCTGCGCTTTGTATGAAGCGGGCCCTGCATTCGGCGGGAATAGAACCTGGCCAGGTGGACTATATCAATGCCCATGGAACCTCTACGCCTGCGGGTGATCTGGCGGAAACCCGGGCCATCAAAAATGCTTTTGGCGAGGCTGCCTTCCAGATTCCGGTGAGTTCCACCAAGTCCATGACGGGACACTTATTAGGTGCGGCAGGTGGCATTGAAGCCATATTTTCAATCCTGGCCATACGGGACCAAGTGGCCCCTCCCACTATCAACCTGGATGAACCCGACCCGGAATGTGACTTGGATTATATTCCCCATCGAGCCAGGGAAATGAAAATCGACATCACCATCTCCAATTCTTTCGGTTTTGGGGGCACCAACTCTTCTCTTATTTTCAAGAAATTCACTGGCTAAGCTCCCCAGCTTACCTGGGTTTCCGATGAATGCCTCACCGGTTTTGATCAATGGTCAACCGGGCCATACCATTGAAATCACAGACCGTGGTTTCCAGTATGGTGACGGTTTGTTTGAAACTATCCTTCTCCATCAAAACCGCCTGGTTTTTTTTGACCGTCACATGAACCGTCTGCAACAGGGGTGCTCCCGTCTTGGTATCCCCTATCCAGGCACAGAGCTCTTATACAATGAAGCAATGGTGGTGGCTCAAAGTACCACGGAGGGCGTTGTCAAGATTTTGCTTACCCGGGGGAGTGGCGGACGTGGCTATAATGTCCCCATTGAACCAAAACCCAACCGGGTGATCAGTTGGCATCCTTTGCCGGCAAATGTGGCCGCTGTTTGTAATGGAATCACGCTTCAGCTCTGCCAAACAGCGTTAAGTATTCAACCCTTGCTGGCTGGTATCAAACACTGTAACCGGCTGGAACAGATTTTGGCTAGCCGGGAATTGCGTGATCCCAGCATTGGTGAAGGCTTGATGTTGGATACCGAAGGATTTGTGGTGGAGGGGATTCGGACTAATTTGTTCTTTCGGAAGTCGAATACACTTTATACGCCACAGCTGGATCGCTGCGGTGTGGAAGGAATTGCCAAAGCGTGGATCTTGGAGCAAGCGGCAAATGCCGGTGTCGAAACATGTGAAAAAAGAATCCGTCTCGAGGCCCTGTTTCAAGCAGAGGAAATTTTTGTGACCAACAGTATTTACGGCGTGATGCCGGTAGTCCAATTCCATGGCGGCGTTGCAACCGTAGGCTGGCCGGTGGGGGCCATGACCTTGTCGTTCCAAGAAGCTTGGGAAGCTTGCCTGTTGAGCGGGGCAGAATGAAATATTGGCATGTTGCTTTGCCCATCGCCCTTCTTTTAGGGATGGCCGCCAGTGCTTTTGGTTTATGGCAGCAATACCAACAAGGCTTGCAAACCCCCCTTGCCAACACTCGCACTGTTACCTTTGAAGTTCGTAAAGGCGACAATCTGAAAACAGTCGCCGCCCGCCTGCGGCAAAAAGGATGGTTGCAGCAACCTTTGTGGTTGCGGGCATGGGCGTATCAACAAAAGGCTGCCCATAAGATCAAGGCGGGTGAATATCAAATTCCACCGGGCACTACCATCAAAGAACTATTGGCGATGATGGTGGCGGGCAAGGTAAAACAATATAAAATCACCCTGGTGGAAGGCTGGACTGTGAAGCAGGCTTTGTCAGCCATCCAAGCACATTCGGCCATCCAGCATACTCTATATGGGGTTCCTGTCGAAAAACTACTGGAAAAACTGGATTTGCCGGTTGGTCATCCAGAAGGAAGGTTCTTTCCGGATACTTATTTTTTTGTCAAAAACACTTCTGACCGGGAAATCCTGCGCCGCGCCTATGCCAAAATGGCTGAGGTCCTAGCAAAAGAATGGCAAGCCCGGCAACCGGATTTACCCTTGAAAAAGCCTTATGAAGCCTTGATTTTAGCCTCCATCGTCGAAAAGGAAACCGGCAAAGTAGCCGAACAACCCCAAATCGCCGGTGTATTCATCCGCCGCTTGCAAATGGGCATGCGTTTGCAATCCGATCCCACCGTTATTTACGGCATGGGGAATGAGTATCAAGGAGATATCCGCTACCGGGATCTGCGCCGTGATACGCCTTACAATACTTATGTTCATGCCGGCTTGCCCCCCACCCCGATAGCCTTGCCTGGGCGCAGTGCGCTCCATGCGGTTTTGCATCCTCAGCCTGGTAAAGCCTTGTATTTTGTGGCGAATGGGGAAGGTGGCCACGTTTTTTCCGCAACCTTGAAAGAACACAACCGGGCGGTGGCCCGTTATCTGAAGCAGACAAGGCGATGAAACGGGGCAAATTTATCACCTTGGAAGGGGGCGAGGGCGTCGGCAAGACCACCAATCTTGAATATATCAGGCAGTTTTTGCTGGAACATCAGATTGAAGTGGTTGTGACCCGGGAGCCGGGCGGGGTGCCAATAGCAGAAAAACTACGTTCCTTGATTGTGGAAGAGACATCCCTGTATCCGGAGGCGGAATTACTCTTATTATTTGCCGGACGGGTGCATCATATTCGGGAATTGATTTTGCCCTCGTTACACCAGGGAAAGTGGGTGATCTGTGACAGGTTTACCGACGCCAGCTATGCCTATCAAGGCGAGGGCCGGGGTATTCCATGGCGCCGTATTGAGTACCTGGAAAACTGGTTGCAAGTGGGGTTGAAGCCGGATTTGACCTTGCTGCTCGATGCCCCGGTGGAAGTAGGGATGACCAGAGCCCGGCAGCGGAAGGATAACAACCGCTTTGAAAGGGAAAGCCTGGCATTCATGCAGCGGGTCAGGCGCGCCTATTTGTTACTCAGCCAACAGTATCCAGAGCGGATACGGCGGATTGATGCGACTCGTCCTCTGAGCCAGGTTCAGGCGCAAATCGGTGGGATTTTGCAGGAGCTGGTAACCTCATGGCAACAAAGTTGAGTCTGTATCCCTGGCAGGAATCTGTTTGGTCCCGGTTGCAGGCTTATCAAACGCAAAACCGCTTGCCCCAGGCGTTATTGTTAAGTGGCCCCAAGGGCATAGGCAAACGCCGTCTTGTCCATTATTTTGCCCGCTTCATCCTCTGTGAAAATGGAAACATTTGTGGAGAATGTGGTTCCTGTAAATTACTGGCGGGAGATAGCCATCCAGATTTGCAGGTGATAGCGCCAGAACCGGGCAAACCCATTACCGTGGATGCCATGCGCGTGTTGATTGACGGGTTGTCTTTGAGATCACAATACGGCAAGGGGCGGATAGTGATTGTCGACTCTGCGGACCGGATGAATATTGCCTCGGCCAATAGCTTTCTCAAAACCCTGGAAGAACCGGGACCCGACACTCACATTGTGCTGATCTGTGAAACTTCGGGGTTGCTGCCTGCGACCATTCGCAGCCGGTGCCAGCAGATCAAGCTTATTCCCCCAGCCGAGGATATAGCGCTTGCCTGGCTGCAAGATCAAGGGCATGAATTAGAGGCGGCCAAATTGGCGCTGACGCTGAATCACCAGGCGCCTTTGCTGGCAAAGTCATGGCTGGAAAGTGACTCTCCAGCGAAAAGACAAAAGTTTCTGCGTCATTGGCATGCTTTGATGGAAAGCCGTCTGGATCCGGTTTTGCTGGCGGAGCAATGGAAAGAAGAATCGGTGGAAGAGTTGTTGTCTTGGATTACGGTTTTGACTGGTGACCTTGTCCGGATGGCATTTGGTTTGAGCGATCGGATCATGAATCTTGATTGTCAGACTCTGTTGCAGAAATATGGCAAGCAGCTAAACTTAAGGAAATTAATGAATTACTGGCAGCAGTTGCTAGAGACGAGCCAGGATTGTCATTCTCAGGCAAACCGACAACTGATGCTGGAAGCTTTGTTTATCGCAACCTACCGGCTGACATCATGACGCAAAGTAAATCAAAACAAGGCATCTTGTCTTTGAATATCAAAGATAAAAACGCGCTTTATGCTGCCTATATGCCATTTTTGAAAAACGGTGGACTTTTTATTCCCACGACCCGGCAATACGAATTGGGCGATGAGGTTTTCATGCTGTTGAGCTTGATGGAGGAAACCGAACGTATCGCCGTTGCGGGTAAAATTGTCTGGATTACCCCCAAGGGCGCCGAAGGCTATCGAGCGGCTGGTGTCGGGGTGCAGTTTACCGATGAAGATCAGGGACAAACGCGGAGCAAAATTGAAACCCATTTGGCCGGGGCATTGAAATCGGACCGGCCAACCCATACCATGTAGGAAGTTTTTCATCCTACTTGGTATTTCATCGATGTTGATTGATTCCCACTGTCATCTGGATCGTATCGACCTCAAGCCCTATGAGGGAAATTTCCATGCCTACATGGAGCATGCCCGGCGCGAGGGTTTGGATCACATGCTCTGTGTCTGCATTAACCTGGAAACCTATGGCCGGATGCGGGCGCTCGTCGATCCCTACTGGCCGGAGATTTCCGTTTCCGTGGGTGTTCACCCCAACGACTGCCGGGGCATCGATATTCCGGCGGACAAGCTGTTGGAATTAGGGCGGGATGATCATGTTGTCGCCATTGGCGAAACCGGTCTGGATTATTACCGCACGGAGGAAAATCAGGAATGGCAGCATCGCCGTTTCCGGCAACATATCCAGGTGGCCAGAACCCTCGGTAAGCCCTTAATCATTCATAGCCGGGCGGCCAAGGAAGATACCATAAAAATGCTACAGCAAGAAAACGCCAGTGAAGCGGGCGGCGTGCTTCATTGCTTTGCCGAAGACTGGGATATGGCCAAGCGGGTGTTGGACTTGAATTTTTACATTTCCTTTTCCGGCATTGTCACCTTCAAAAATGCTCAAGTATTGCACGAGGTGGCCAAAAAAGTGCCGCAGGACAAATTTCTGATTGAAACCGATTCCCCTTATTTAGCGCCGGTTCCGCACCGGGGAAAATCCAATTATCCTCATTACGTTCGCCATGTGGCGCAGGCCATTGCCGAACTTCGCGGCGTTACTTTCGAGCAGGTTGCCGAGCGCAGCAGCCGTAATTTTTACGACCTGTTTAATTTAGTGCCAGAAACTGCCTGACAGCGTCCAAAGCTCGCTCCAACGCCTCTTTTGAGGTATAAAAATGCGGCGAGAAACGAATCCCTCCGCCGCGATGGGCACAAATAATATTTTGCTGACGTAAAAAATGAAATAAAGCCTGGCTGTCGGCCTGGGTGGGTTTGAAAGTCACGATACCCGAACGCTGTGCCGGATGGGTGGGAGACAGTAAAGTCAACATCGGCTCGGCCAGGATTTTGTCAATCAAATAGCGGGCATTATCCAAAACCCGGGCCTCAATGGCATCTAGGCCGACTTCCAATAATAATGACAGGCTTGCACCAAGGGCATGAATCCCCAGCATATTAGGGCTGCCGCATTCAAAGCGGCGCGCGCTTGCGGCGATTTCCCAACCTGGATTGTCGTAATCGCCTGCTTTTTCCACCATGTGCCAACCGTATTGGGTGAGAGACAGCCTGTCCCTGGCAGTCGGCGTTGAATAAAACACTCCCAGTCCTTCCGGCCCCAGGAGCCATTTGTGGCCGTCGGCCATGACGAAATCCGCTTGCCAGCATTGAACGTCCGATTGAAATGCCCCCAGGCTCTGAATGGCATCGACGCAAAAAAGCAGGTTCCGTTTACGGCAAAATGCCCCGATTTTTTCCAAGTGCATCCGCCGGCCAGTGGCATATTGCACCGAACTGACGGTAATCAGACGGGTGTGTTTATCCACTTGCTGGAAAAGGGCCTGTTCGGGATCTTCCGTATCGATATCTGCCTGACGCAGTTCCACGCCTTGTGCTTTGAGAGATTCCCAAGGGATGCGGTTGGAGGGGAATTCTTCCGAACTGGTGACTACATTATCGCCGGCCCGCCAGTCCAGTCCGTAGGCGACAAACGAGAGCGCTTCCGAGGTATTTTTAACCAGGGCGATATCATCCGGGGAAGCCGCATTCAAAAGGTCTTTGAACTGTTTGCGCAATTCCCGCTCTTTGTCTTGCCAGCGGGCATAATTTTTTGCGCCAACATGGCTGTTTTCCTCGGCAAACTGTATTACCGCTTCTTTGGTGCGTTTGGGCCAGGGGGCAACAGCAGCGTGGTTGAGATAGACAATTTCGGGGTCCAGCTCGAATTCCTGTTCTGTGATGGTCATTGGCAGTCGCTCCTGCCGGGGAGTTTGTGGTTATGGGTGCGCCAGGGCCGGTTGGCGAGAAAGAAGGCCATGATCAATGTCAACAGCAGCCAGTCGCGTCCGATTAGTATGATAGCGGTCCAACTATAGCCACCGTAGGGTTGGCGCAGGTCGTTGTAGAGGTCGCCCACCAAAATAATAATCAGAACCAAAGGCACGAAACCTTTAATAAGGATTTCCCAGATTTTCCCAAGACGCACGCTCGAAATACGATTGAGATGATCACGTAGTCTGCCGATATCAAACAGCCAGCCGACTACCAGGCATTCGAAAATCCCCACTAGCACCAGGCCGTAATGGGTGATGAAATGATCGACGATATCCAGCCATAAAAGCCCGGCTTGGCTGGTAAAAATGATTGAGCCAAAAAAGCCTGCAAGGCACACCACGGTTACCAGGGGTTTGCGGGGGAAGTCGAATTTGTCCACCGCCGCGGATACAAACGCTTCGATAATCGAGATGGCGGACGAAAACCCGGCTACTACCAGGCACAAAAAGAATACCGCACCGAAAAAATTGCCTCCAGGCATCAGGCTCATGGCTTTCGGGTAAACGACAAAGGCCAGGCCGATACTTTGGCTAACGACTTCGCCTATTTCTTTCTGTTCCGCCTGGGCCATGAATCCCAACACGGAAAATACCGCAATCCCGGCAAACAGCGAATACCCGCTGTTGATAAAGGCGGTCATCAGGGCAGTGCCTGTGATATTGGCCTTATCCGGCAAATAGCTGGCATAGACGATCATGATGCCGAACCCCAGACTCAAGGTAAAAAATATCTGGCTGTAAGCGTCAATCCAGACTTTGGGCTCGTTCAGCTTGGAAAAATCCGGGGTAATATAGGCTTTGAGGCCATCCATGGCGCCATCCAAAGTGAGCGCCCAAAAAACCAAAATCACCGTCAAAACCAGCAACATGGGCATGAGGATTTTATTGGCCAGCTCGATCCCTTTCTGCACCCCGGAAAAGACCACCCACCAATTGACCAGCCAGATGAAGCAAAGACTGAATAGAATCGGGGTGCGGATGGCGCCAATTTCCCCAGGGGAATCGGAAGCCTGTAGAAATTTTTTAAAGAAATACCGGTCTGGATCCTGACCCCAGGTCAAGTCGAAAGCATAGATGAAATAATCCAGGCACCAAGCGATCACCACACTGTAATAAAGTACAATGCCAAACATGACAAGACATACCGCCCACCAGCCCAACCATTCCCAATGGGGGCTGATTTTCCGGTAGGCGAGCGGCGCGGAACCGATACGTTCATGGCCAATGGCATATTCCAGAATCAAAAGAGGTATGCCGGCGGTCAAGAGGGCTATCAGATAGGGGATCAGAAAAGCCCCGCCGCCGTGTTCGTAAGCCAAGTAGCTGAATCGCCAAATATTCCCCAGCCCAATGGCGGAACCCACTGCGGCAAGAAGGAAGCCAAATTCACTTTTCCACTGCTCTCTAGCCATGACGAAAATCCCCCGATATTATTTTGGTGCAGGGATAGACTAAGAGAGAAAGGCAGGCTAGGGCAAGTTTGGGTGGCGCGACAATGGCGAGAGGGCTGGATTGGGCAAGCCTATAGAATAATGGTTGAAACTCCCAAGGGACCCTCTGAACAAATCATCCTGGGCTTGTTCAGAGGGTCCCTTGGGAGATCCAGCCCAGATTTTGCAATGATCAGGCGTGAAAGGATCGCTGACGTTTGCCAAGTCCGAATATCATCACGAATGCACTACCAAACATCCACAAGGCTGGCGGGACAGGGACTGCATGAACAGTCTGCAGGGTAATGGATTCTCCAGGCGCTAATTGAATATCCCACTGGAGCGCAAATTCGACATCGCCGGAAAGTTCCGTTGGGGAAGAGTTCAGCGTGGTAAGACTGTTATCATCCAATTGATCCAGCAAATCAGGAGCGCCAGCAATTTCCCAGGCGCTAGGCAGAACGCCTAGGGCCTTGAAAACAATAGTGGTGGATCCATCGCCATCGGTTTGTTCAATGGTGCCTGGACCGAGATAACGGGCAGTATCGTCGTCAGCAAAAAAATTTACGTCCAGATCGTTATACTGAAACAGGCTGAAGCTTGAAGCTTCTTTCCCGATATTGGTCAAAGTGAAAGATTGGATAAATTTGGATTGTCCGCTTGCCGGCGGCCCTCCTTCAAGCTGATAATTCAGTACGCCTGCCAGATCTCTTTTATTGAAGGTAAAGGTGGCAGTGTTGCCCGTCGAGCCAGACAATGACATGGAATCATGGAGAAAAGATTCTCTGGTATCGCCCGGAAAACGAATCCACCAAGTCATTTCACTAAGGTGATTTTCCGCAGTGTCGATTTCACCATTATCGGCATCAACCCACCAAGCTGTTACCCAGCCATCAGGCGGATTGCCATCAATTTCAAGCTGTGAGTTGCCATCCGCCAGGAAAACGACAGCATGCACAGGAACGGAAAATAAAAAAGAAAGTAAGAACAAAAAATAAAAATTTTTAGACACTGCAACCCTCCTGAACATTTTTCTGTATAAAAATAAAAGTCTGAGTTCCCCCCATTAAAAGGGTGTTGCAAAAGGCGACACCCTCAGCGATGTAGGGAGGCATCGCCATTTTTAATAGTCGTAAGCCATTGAAAATGGCGGAATCGGAAAATCATTAAGACGGGGGACATTATGGCAGTTTTGGTTTGGTGTTGAAAAACCGGTTGATGGCAAATAGGACTTCCAGCATTTGCGCCAGATAGTAAGTACCGCTTCCCGGCTTGCGGATTTCAAAGTCCACACGCCTATCGTTGGCATATCCAGGGTTAGGTGATTTCTGCAAGCGAATGCCCTCTACGACAATCCCGTAAGCAAGAATATACCGGGCGCACCTGAATGTTTCCTGAGTTGGCTTTTTATCCTGCAGATTTGGCGGCACTTCCTATGGCTGGAATCCGGCTTAACCGTAATTTATCTGGCAAATATCATCAGTGGCTCAGTGGTTGGGCTTAATCCGGATTTTTTTGACATGGATCAATTTGAGGACAGAGGTAGCGCAGTAAAATTAGAGTTTAATTAAGTGCTTTAGCATAGGAGCTTATGAGTGTTTGGCGAACATCACGATTTACTGCATGAATTTCCTGAATACAAAGAGCGTATTCATCACTTGAAAATATCTCATCCGCATTTTGCCCGTTTGTTTGAGGAGTATCATGAGGTGGACAGGGAAATCCGGCGGATTGAACAACAGATTGAAACCCCTCCCGATCATTACCTGGAGACCCTAAAGAAGAAGCGCCTTCACCTCAAGGACGAACTGTATAACATGATCCAGGCGGATACATGAATCTCCTCTTTATTCCAATTGAGAGCGATGCTAAAGTAACCTTTTCTCCGAGTGCTGCGCTAGGTTTTTCCTGGCGTGTTGTGGAATAACAAATTAGAAGGAGTCGCTCAATGAAACATGAATTACCCCCTTTACCCTATGCGATGGATGCTCTGGAACCTCATATTTCCAGAGAGACCCTGGAATATCACTACGGCAAGCATCATCAAACCTATGTGACCAATCTCAATAACCTGATTGCGGGCACTGAATTCGAGAACATGTCCCTGGAAGAAATTATATGCAAAGCTTCCGGTCCCATTTTTAACAACGCTGCCCAGGTTTGGAATCACACATTTTATTGGAACAGCCTGTCACCCAATGGTGGCGGTTCGGCTGCGGGAGCGGTTGGGGATGCTATCAATCGGGATTTTGGTTCGTTTGATAGTTTCAAGGAGGCATTTACCAAAGCGGCTGTAACCTTGTTTGGTTCCGGTTGGGCCTGGCTGGTCAAAACCCCTGAAGGTAAGTTGGAAATTGTCCAGACCAGTAATGCAGGCAACCCCCTTACTGAAGGCAAGACCCCAATTTTGACCTGCGATGTATGGGAGCATGCCTATTACATCGATTACCGCAATGCCCGTCCAAAATATCTGGAGGCTTTCTGGAATCTGGTGAACTGGGATTTCGCCAACCAGAACCTGGGTTCTTGAATATTAATTAAAAGGATTTGATATCTCACGCCTTCAGGGGAGACCTTGGAGGCGTTTTCTTTACTGGAGATGAGTGTCATTCCTACATGCTGGAGCAAAGCTACAGTTTTGCTAACAGGAGCGGACCGTGGTATCGGACCGGAGTGTGTTCGCCAATATATCTCGGAGAATTGGCGGATCGAGGCAATTTCATGGATTATGCGGGTAAATTGACTCCCAGGTGGTTGTAAAGCGCCAAAGGTTGTCTATGTTTAAAAAAGTATCCATAGAAGCATAGGGAGAAAATTATGACGCGTTGGTTTCGGATTCTTCTCGTGGCAAGCGTAATGATGGCTGCATCAGGCAATGTCCTGGCCGGGGATAATTACGGTGTAAAAGTCGGGAAAAAGCTGGGCATAGGAATGGCCAATATTGCCACCAGTTGGCTGGAGATTCCCAAATCCATGATCAATACTTATAATCAAGCCAATTTTGTATTCGGTTTGACCGGTGGTCTGGCGAAGGGCTTGGTCAACATGGGCGGGAGAATTGTTACCGGCGCTTTGGATGTGGCTACCTTTCCCTTACCCACCAAACCTGTCCCCCAACCAGCCTTGATTTGGGAGGACTTCGATCGTGATACCGATTATGGCGAAGCATTCCGGCTGGATTTGGACGACGGGGAATGAAGGGCGCCAAGCCCGATTGTCTGTAGCTCCACAGCGGGTTAAATAGATTGATTTACCAAAGGCCATCCGGTAATGAAAATCGTGTGGCCTTTCCCATATTCAAAAGGCAGGGCCGGCAAGCCAGGTGTTTTGATCCAGCTGCAGAATTTTAGCTTTTAGTTCCAGTTCCCGGTTCAGGCGCCGCCGCTCCCGGGATGCTTTACGCCTTTTTTCATAGGGGCCGATGACGAGCCGATAAGCCCCATCCTGGTTTGCCAGGGCATGGGCAGGATAGGGCGGGCCTTGATGATGCAGAATGGCCACCAGCCGCTGGATTTCCGGTCGGTTGAATTTGTCGCCCAGGGCTAAATACCATCCGGACTTCAGGAGCGGTGCTCGGTAAGCGCCATAAAAAGCTTCGGGATGGGCCACTTTTGGCAAACGGGCCAAATAGGGTGAGAATGCCGGGCTATCTTTAAGCACGGGAACCGGCAGCCCCAAAGCTTCCGTGACCGCCAGATCCACTTTATGCCAATCGACTTTTTTCCCGGAGTTTCGTTCTGCATGTTGCAGACGTATTTTCAATGACTGCCACAATTTGGATAACTTTCGCCGATTTTGTGTCAACGGTGGGTAAATTTGCAGATACAGCTGTCCCTTTCGCCATCCGAGCAAATAGGGTTGATCCACAATGGTGACCGGGGTTCCCCGGCGGACTTTGGGAAACAGGGCTTCGATATCTTCCGGATACAATCGTACGCATCCGTGGCTGATGCGTTGGCCCACCCCGTAAGGTTTGTTGGTACCATGAATCAGATAACCTGGAATATTCAGGCGTAATGCGTATTTTCCCAAGGGGTTGGCGGGCCCTGGTTTTACCACTGGCGGAAGGGGATCGCCTTTCATGGCGTGCTCGCGGCGGATGGAAGCGGGAACGAACCAACTGGGCATTACCTTTTTCTGAATAATCCGGGTACGGCCGCGGGGCGTGTCCCAGCCGGCGCGGCCAATACCGACGGGAAAAGAGAAAACCCGCTCCGAATCTGGCCTTGGATGATAAAACAAGCGCATGGCGGCCAG
>JALSQY010000178.1 GCA_026985035.1 Methylothermaceae bacterium | reverse complement strand
CCACCTGCGCCGCAACAGCGCCGAACTCATCCGCAACCTCAACACCGAGGCGATGCAACTCTCCCAACAGGTGTTCACGCCCCTCATCGACATGTTGAGCCAGGGCATCATCATCCTGGCCGTGCTCATGGCCCTGGTCTTCTATGTCCCCCCCACCCCCCTCCTCATCCTGCTGAGCACGCTGGGACTGGCCGCCGCCGCCGTCCATTGGCAGCATCGCCGCATGAAGAACGCCGGGACCGCCGCCCAACACCACCGTGGACAACTCATCCAAATCGCCACCGAAGGCCTCGGCGGCGTCAAGGAACTCAAGCTACTCGGCCGCCAGGAACATTTCATCGAACGCTTCGATCACCATTTCCGCAAACTCATGGACCGGGAACGCTTCAATCAGGTGGTGGCTCGGTTTGCCTACGACTGGCTCGAGTTGGCGGCCGTCCTCAGCCTCCTGGGGATCGTGGTGCTCCTGTTCCACAACGGCAAGACACCCGCGCAAGTCCTGCAGATCGCCACCGTGTGTACCGTGGCCCTGGCCCGCATCAAGGGCTCGCTGTCCCGGTATCTACACAATTTCTCGTTTTTCCAACATCACCGTGCCTCTCTGGAAGCCATCCAGGGCGATCTTGAAACCCTAGCCATGGAAGACCAATCCACCCCGGTGCCGGCGCCTTGCCCGTTCCATGAACACATCCGCCTGGAGCGCGTCTCGTTCCGTTATCCCCACACCGACCAGGACGTCCTGCGTCAGATTGATCTGACGATACGCAAGGGTGAGGCCCTCGGCTTCGTGGGCAAATCCGGCTCGGGCAAGTCCACCCTCATCGACCTCATCGTTGGATTGCTCGATCCCACCACTGGCACGATTTTCATCGACGAGACCCCCTTGCCCGCCTGTCGGCGCGCGTGGCAGCGCCGCATCGGTTACGTGCCACAGATGATCCATCTCATCGACGGCACCCTACGCGAGAACATCGCCCTAGGCCTGGCCCCTGAGGACATCGACGAAGACGCGCTGCAACGCGCCGCCACCCAGGCCCAGCTCGACGAACTCATCGGCGGGCTCCCGAAAGGACTCGAGACCGTCATCGGCGAGCGCGGCATCCGGCTCTCCGGGGGCCAGCGCCAGCGTATCGCCATCGCCCGAGCGCTGTATCACGACCCGGAAATCATCGTCTTCGACGAAGCCACCTCCGCCCTCGACCGCGGCACCGAAGCCGAGGTCATCCGGGCCGTGGAGCGGCTCAAGGGGGATCGGACGGTGCTGATGATCGCCCACCGAATCTCCACGCTGGATGGCTGCGACCGGATCCTGAAACTCTCCGCGGGCCGGCTCCACCCCTGGACACCCCCGCAACAGGCCCGCGCGATCCAGTCGCTATCACCCCGGCACACGCACACCCGATGGGCTGAATCCTCTCACTGAGGCGTGAGTACAACGCATATGCTAAACGGCAGCTCTATCCTGATCACGGGCGGCACCGGATCCCTCGGGCACGCGTTCGTGCCCATGACCCTGAAAAAGTATGCACCCCGCCGCCTGATCATTTACTCCCGCGACGAAATGAAACAGTGGGAGATGGCCAAGCATTACGGCGATGACCCCCCGCGTTCGCTTCTTCCTCGGGGATGTGCGAGACAAGGATCGGCTCCGCCGCGCCCAGGACTGAGGTGGACCCCGAAAATTGGACAGATTGGTAAGTAAAGATTGGCACGCATAATATCTGCACAAAGGAGATGCCAATCATGTCCCAGAGACGCAAACGCCACATTGCGGAATTCACGGCCAGGGGTGTCCGGACCCAGGACCCAGGACGCAGTGCACTAGTCCTCGCTGCCGAAGCAGATCTGACCCTGCAATGTCAGTCGCCAATTCTTTAATTTTTTCAGCCCAATGCCGTCCAACGATTGGGGTCTACCTCAGGTTTATATTTAGGTTTTATTGGATTTCCTTATGCGACCCTGTTTGATCCGAGTCTGGTGCTGGTTGCTAGGAGTACGCGAGATATGGGACCTCCATCCGTTTGTGTCGTAATAGTGACGTATGGCGATAGAGAAAGGTTGCTCACGAGTGTTATATTAGGATTGCGTGAGCAAATTGTTCCCATAAAGAAATTGGTTATTGTTAGCAATGGGTCGTCCAGTGATTTTAAATTTGATAGTTTAGAGTTTCCCGTCGACGTTATTTGTTATTCAGAAAACAAAGGTACTGCGGTTGCTTATCAGGCTGGCTTACGTAAGGCATTGGATTCTGGGGCAGAATTTATATGGTTGTTGGATGATGATAATAGGCCGGATAAAGATGCATTGCATGCACTACTGTCTTTTTATTTTGATCTCAGGAATAAATATAAGATGAATGATATAGCTCTGTTATCTAGAAGGATAACTCCAGATGGTCGTGACAGGCCGGTCAGGAGTATAAGGAGAAATGAATTTTTAGGGTTTCATTTATTAGATTTAATTGGCGCTAGGAGTAAGTGGTTCTTGAGGCCCAGAAATACAGGGAATTGTGGCTTGTTGAGGATTGATGCGGCTCCGTATGGTGGTCTTTTTATTCCAACCTGCGTTGTAAGGAAGATTGGGTATCCTCGAAAAGATTTTTATTTGTATGAAGATGATATGGAGTGGACGGGCCGAATTCCAAAAGAAGGTGGTTATATATTTTTATGTAGCAAGAGCATTATTAAGGAGCTGGAATATTCCTGGTGGATGCGACCTAGGAAAATAAATTATTTTATGGACCCTAGGTCGCCGCTGGCTAGTATTTATTATGGAGTGAGAAACAGAGTTTATATGGACAAGTCTGCTTCTGATATTAAACTATTGTTCATTGTTAATGGGGTTATAAGGCTATTTTGCGTTATTGTTAACGGGCTTTTGTATACCGAGGACTATTCGTTTCTTGCTCGGAGGATTAAGTTGTTTATTGTGGCTATGTGGAAAGGATATTGTGGTCGTCTGGGTGTTGAACGTGATTTAAATTTACAATGAAAATCTTGGTTATTTCTGATCTTCCCCATTTTGTTACGGGTGGAGCCGAAATGCAGGCAGCGCGTTTGATCGAAGGCTGGCTGGATCGGGGACATGAGGTGATTTGCCTTGGGCGAAGCATGGGCAAAGGTCCGGTTAGAATCGGGCGCCATGAGGTGACGGTGCATAGGATCGTCACCGTTACCCGTTGGGGGCGATGGGTAC
>JALSQY010000177.1 GCA_026985035.1 Methylothermaceae bacterium | reverse complement strand
CGGCACCTTCTTCAGCGGCTTGGCGCCACGGATGGAAAACACCTTCATCCCATTGTCCCACAGGGAGATGGCTTTCAGCCCCTTGCGCTCCAGTGGCTGGGTCATCTTGCCCATCAGGGGGGAATCCACCAGCTTGTGCACATCGTTGATGTCATTGAACAGATAGGGAATGTCGAAGGCCTGAATGGTACGCGAAAACTTCACGAACTTGGACAGACTGGGCGCCGCCATGATGCCCGTGGTCTTGCTGTCACTCAGGCGCATGGCCTCCATGACCTTGTTGTCGTTGTAGAGTTGGGAATTGGGAAAGACTTCGACGTGAACCTTGCCTTGCATGCGCTCATTCACCAGTTTGGCAAACAGATCCGCGGCCTTGCCCTTGGGCGTACCCGGTGCCACCACATGGGAAAACTTGATCACGTATTCCTGTGCGACTGCACCAGCTGCAGCCAGTGAAAATGCCGCTACCAGCAGCAATCCTGAAAATCTTTTCATGGTATGAATCTCCCGTATTGGTTTTTATGTTTTTTCAGCAGGCACTGACGCAAGCTCCCGCGTCGTGTTAAAGATAGCATGTTCCGGCGATTGTGTTGCAAGCCCCAACTGCATATGCATTTTTTCTAATACAGCACAACCCACGGCGAATTCACGCTACCCCCACCCCAGCAGCCCGTGGATTAGCATTTCGCGTCATTTTCAGAAAGTCCAAGACCGCTCGGGTATTGAGCATCAGTTTCTTCATCATCTCGGCAATGGTCTCAGAGGGACGACGCTGCTTGCTCTTGAGCAGGCCGATGGCGAAACGTCGTAACCGGGTCATGTTTTCCGGGCCAAAGCCAGTACGGATCTGCCCCCGATCCTCATCATAGTTCCAGTCGATCATGTAGTGGTAGCTTTCCACCCGCCAATGCCCACGGTTATCCTCAAGCACCTGCTGCGGCGTAATCTCCTGCGCTGACCGGCTGGTAATACCATACGCAACATCGGAACTGACCCGCCCGGTTTTTTTCTCAATGGTCGTGCGCTCGATCTTGAAAGCGAGGCCGACGTGCGGAAAATCGAGGTATTGATTCAGTGCCTCGGTTACCCAGATCTTGCGCGTCTCAATCCGACCATGTTCACCCTGACCGGTTTGCGTAAAGTCCGGTTCACGGTGGTGGTGATCAAAATAGACGGTGATGGCCTCCTGAAGGCTGGGCTGGTTGGCTTTGACAGTGAAGTGATAGTGGGCACCACGGTGGATGAGATAGCGGGCCAGGTCACGCTGGGTCAACAAGGCATCGGCGGTAATCGTCCTGCCCTTGATCTCAATGGCATCAAGCAACGGCGCGGCCATCTTGATCTCATTGGTCTGTTTTTCCCGGTCGCTGCCGGCTATCGGGAGGGTACCGACTTTTTTTGGGTGTAACATTGGCCAGTGCGATGACCAATGGCGCTGATGATATGCGTCCGCCTGCCGGATTCATCGATGGCATTGCACATGGTCTTGCCATCGATCGCCAAGCTTTCATCCAGGCAGGCATATTGGGCGTTCCAGGCACTCAGTGCCCGGTCCAATTGCTCCGGATCGACGCCAATCAGGACATTGCGGATCACCGTATAGCTGGGCACCTCATAGCGGCCATTGCGCCAGCGGCAGTTGAAACGGCGGCGTGCCTTGTCACCCAGTGACTTGGCCCACAGTGCGATATCCTTGTAACCACGGACACCACACAGCACCGCTGCGGTGGCCAATGCCAGCGTGGTGGGCAGTGAATGTTTGCGCCCTTGTGCCCGACGCGGATCATCAATGTCCGTAAAGAAATCGTAAAGTGATGACATCTGTGTGGCAGTGAGTTTCATGCGTACTCCTCCGGTCTGATACATGGGATCGAGCAAAGGACGGCGCAGCAAGGCGCGGGCGTTGCGCTGCAAAGGCATCATAAAGACCCATTTGCGGGCCTCGGTTCTCTCGCTGTAACCTTCGCGGGTGCGCCGGTATCCCTTGGTGGCGCCCACCCACTGCCAGTTCGCGGCGCGATAGATCGTGCCGTGATAGCGGCTGGGATCGACAAAGGTCTCCAGCAACAGCAGCGGGTAGCCAAACTGTTCGCGCCAGTCTTGCTGGATCCGCTGCTTGCACAGCGCCAGTACGCGTGACGCCAGGTTCTTGTGATGGCAGTCAGGCAGGATGAGAAAGCGGGAATTGTTGGCCACCAGATGGAGGCGGTCATACTGATGGCGGTAATGCCAGCCAATCCATTGATCGCGCGCGGAACACTTTAGCGCTGGCGCTGAGAAGCTCAGCAGCGCCAACCACCGGTCTTCTGCGGTGGCGACATACCACAGCGTGTTGCCAATCTTGGGCAATGCGCCAAGGTAATGATGCGCTTGCATGAGGCGTTGAAAATCGGCCTCCCGGGAGCGCTTCACCAGCATGACTTTGACGGCTGAAAGCTGCAATCTGTCCTTCTTTCGATGGGTTAAGAGACACTAGTTTTAACCCAGATTGCAGGGGTTGTCCAGACTTCTGTATACCCTTTTGTTTTTACTTGGGTTTGATGGGAGCGTGAATTAGCCGTGATGTAGCGATATTGGATCGATTTTTGGCCTTC
>JALSQY010000176.1 GCA_026985035.1 Methylothermaceae bacterium | reverse complement strand
CCTATATTGGTGTCATGATTGATGATCTGACTACCCGGGGAACCCTGGAACCCTACCGGATGTTCACCAGCCGGGCGGAATACCGTTTGTTGTTGCGGGAAGATAATGCCGATCTTCGCTTGACGGCAAAAGGGCGTGAATTGGGCTTGGTGGATGACCAGCGCTGGGAGGCATTTCAACGCAAGCAAGATGCCATCGAAGCATTGCAAAAGCACCTGCAAGGCACCTGGATCAGAACCTCTGATCCTGATAGCGGTAAGTTGTCTTCCATTTTGAAGACGCCACTCCAGCGGGAAGCCAATCTCGCGGAACTGCTGCGCCGTCCCGAAGTGACCATGCAGCATTTACTGGCTTTGGGATTGGTAAAGCTGGAAGATCTGGATGATAAGGTATTGGAACAAGTGGAAATTCAAGCCAAATATTCCGGCTATATCCAGCGCCAGCAAAACGAGATTGAACGGACCCGGCGTTATGAGACGTTGCCATTGCCGGAAGATTTTGACTACGACAATGTGTTGGGCTTGTCGCAAGAAGTCAGGGAAAAATTGACGGCGAAAAAACCGGTCACTTTGGGACAGGCGGCGCGTATCCCCGGTGTAACGCCAGCCGCCGTTTCCCTGTTATTGGTCCATTTGAAGAAGAAAAGTGCATGATCGATAAGGATCAGCAGCTGATTTCTGGTTTGAAGGCATTGGCATTAGAGCCAACGCCGGAGAAAATGGGAAAGCTGGGGCAGTTGTACGATCTTCTGCGGCGCTGGAATCAAGTATTCAACCTGACGACCGTGACGGATCCAAAAGGATTTGTTACTCTCCATATTCTCGATAGCCTGACAATTCGTCGTTTTTTGCAAGGTAACAGAATTGTGGATGTGGGAACGGGAGCGGGTTTTCCGGGACTTCCCCTGGCCATTTTTGAACCGGATCGCGAATTCGTGCTGTTGGATGCGTCTGTAAAAAAAATCCGCTTTGTCCGCCAAGCCGTGCTTGAATTAGGACTGGATCATGTGGACACCGTACACTCCCGGGTAGAACAATATCAACCACCTGATCCATTCGATACGGTGGTTACCCGTGCCTTTGCGGATTTGGCGACAGGGTTTAACCGTTGCCGGCATTTAATGAAACCGGGGGGGAAATTCATTGCGATGAAGGGAAAATATCCCCAAACAGAATTGGAAACGTTGGCGAATTATCGAGTCGAATCTGTAATTGTGCCTGGGCTTGAAGCCGAGCGCCATCTTGTTGAAATAAAAACACCTTGATTTCATGACAAAAATTATTGCGGTAGCCAATCAAAAAGGCGGGGTGGGTAAGACCACCACCAGCGTTAATTTGGCCGCGTCCCTGGCGTTGACGAAACGCCAGGTCTTATTGGTGGATATTGATCCCCAAGGGAATGCCACCATGGGTTGCGGAATCGATAAAGACTCGGTGAAACTCAACTGTTGCGATTTGCTTTTGGAAGAGGCCGGCTGTGATGAGGTTATTTTATCGTTGGCGGATTTCAATTTTGATATCATCCCCGCCAATTCTGATCTGACCGCTGCTGAGGTGGAATTGATGACCGCCGACAAGCGGGAGAGAAGACTGGCCGATGCTTTATCAGCCGTGAAGGAAAACTATCAATATGTCTTGATTGATTGTCCTCCTTCATTGAATATGCTGACTTTGAATGCCATGGTGGCTGCGCACGGCGTATTGATACCCATGCAATGCGAGTATTACGCACTAGAAGGATTATCCGCTTTGATGGAAACGCTGGCTAATATCCGTAAAACCGTAAATCCCAAGTTATCATTGGTGGGGCTATTGCGGACCATGTATGATCCGAGAAGCCGTTTGACCAAGGATGTGTCAGACCAGTTGCAGGCCCACTTTACTGATAAATTACTTAGAACCTGTATTCCCAGAAATATCCGCTTGGCGGAAGCGCCAAGCCACGGACTGCCGGTTGTCCATTATGATAAATCTTCCCGTGGTGCTCAGGCTTATTTGGCCTTGGCCAGTGAACTGGTGCGCCGGGATGAAACCGTAATGGAGGATAGCCGTGGCAATTAAAAAGCGAGGATTGGGGCGAGGGTTGGATGCGTTGTTGGGGGATGCCGCCACCACACCGCCTTCGGCTACCCAAACACTGCCCCTCAATAAAATTGAGCCCGGCCGTTATCAACCCCGCAATGATCTGGATTTAGACAAGTTGCAGGAACTGGCCGATTCCATCAAAGCCCACGGTGTGGTTCAACCTATCGTTGTGCGTGCCACAGGCACTGATCAGTACGAATTGATCGCCGGGGAAAGGCGTTGGCGCGCCGCTCATATTGCCGGTTTGAGTGAAATCCCAGTGGTCATTCGGGAAATGGACGACCGTTCTGTTTTGGCAGTGGCATTGATCGAAAATATCCAGCGGGAAGATTTGAATCCTCTGGAACAGGCGGAATCTCTCTGCCGTCTGCTGGAAGAATTCGAGATGACTCATCAACAGTTAGCCGAATCAGTTGGTAAATCCAGAGCTTCCATCAGCAATTTGCTGCGGTTGCTAGAATTACACCCGGAAGTGAAAAAACTGCTCCAGGAAGGCCGTATAGAAATGGGTCATGCCCGCGCGCTATTGGGGTTGGTGGGAGAAAAACAGTTGGAAGCCGCTTTTAAGGTTGCCGACGGCAAAATGACGGTCCGGGCCACCGAACAATTGGTCAGAAAATACCAGCAATCCTCTTCTCCAAAGCCTAAAAAACACCGGATTGATCCTGATATTCAGAGGTTGCAGGAAGATCTGTCCAACAAGTTAGGCGCCAAGGTGACGATTCGCCACAGTAAAAGCGGGAAAGGCAAATTGTTGATAGATTATGGTGACCTGGATCAGTTGGAGGGTCTGTTGGCAAGAATTCGCTAAATCGGCCAGTAGCTATTAAAGTAAATCCTTAAAGGCCATGGCAATCGCCATGGCCTTTTTAGCTCACTGATGTTGTACGGCCAAGAAAAGGCATGTTGGTCCCGCCCAGAGTTCAACCGCCATTTCGACCGTAGCAAGAAATCTTTTCACCAGGGCTTCGATTATGATTCTATCGCAAGATTTCTTGCTACGCTTGAAATGAGAATGTGCAACATTAGTTCTTATTTGAAGCTTTTTGAGAAGACGTTCCATAGATGTCTTTGATCACATCTTCCATCACTGACTTCATCAGAGGATCATTGAGCCCCAAAGCTTCAGAGTCGGAGGGAGAGGCATCTACTGTTTTCTTGATGGTGGAAGCCGTATTTGGTGTTTGACTGGCAGAGGCTGCTTTTTCAGGTATGGGTAAATTTTCCTTGACTGCGGGTGAGTTGCTCGCAGGTTTGAACCAAAAGACCACTAATAACAATACCCCTAAGCTTAAAGCGGTGATGAAGTAAGGCCATTTGTCGAAAAATAGATGTTTGGTGTGCTTAATTACTTTGCTTGTAAAAGCTTTAATAGGATTGAATATCGAGGTGCGTTGAGTGCTGGCCGTTTCGGGATTGACTAGTTTTTCTTCATAGATAGCGGTTCTTTCATCGGCAACGCCGGGAGGGGCAAAAGCCGGTTTAAGTCCCGTTTGATGCAATTCGGAATTTTCCGGAGTATCTTCGGGAGCAACAACCAATTGTTTTTCTTCTTCCTTTTTGATTTCCTTGTAAGTAGCCAAGGCTTCTTGATGCCCCAAGCCTTCGTTGAGCAGTTCGCTGATGACGGTCATGGCCTCATCAATAGTAATTTCATTCTTTCCTTCGACAGCGCCACTCAATAGAAGCCTATTGCACGCCAAATTGATAATCCGCGGTACGCCACCGCTGAACTCTTGAATTAGAGGATAGACTTCCGGCCGGATGATAGGATTGTTTCTATGCCACCCCACCTTTTTTAAACGGTGCTTGATATAAGCTTCTGTTTCGCTGAGTTCCAATGGGTCCAAATGGGTGGTTGCCACTACCCTCTGCCTCAGTTGCTCGAGTACTGGCCATTGGATAAGGTCCCTTAGGCCTTCTTGTCCAACCAGGAAAATTTGGATCAAAGGTTTATTGTCCATTTGCATATTGGTGAGTAAACGAAGCTCTTCCAGGGCCAGTAAAGAAAAATCTTGCGCTTCGTCGACAATCAGCAATGTTTGCAAATTGTTTTGATGTTGTTGTACAAGAAAATCCGAAAGACGCTCCACAATCTGGGGTTTGCTTAAGCCATCCACATTCAGTTCAAATGATAAGGCTACGGTTCGTAGCACATCATCGGGTAGCTGAAGTGTATTGGTGATTGCACAGGCTTTGATGTTGTCCCGGTCGAGACTGTTGATGAGATCATGGATTAATGTTGTTTTTCCGGTACCCGGGTTCCCCGTAACAATTACAAACCCTTCGGCGCAATCCAGAGCGTATTGCATGTAGGCTTTCGCTTTTTCATAGCTTCGGTGGGGGAAGCAAAATTTGGGATCTGGTGTCAAGCGAAAGGGTTCTGCGGAAAAGCGGTAGAATTTCTTGTACATGATTCTCTAAACCTACGATGTAGTTGGGTGCGTCATTTACTTCTAATAAATCTAGCCAGTGAATTATATATATTCAGTTATATCAGTACGTTATTGCCTGTCATCTCCATGACTAAATGCCATTTCCCATGCCACGAGAGTGAAGGTTAAACCACATAAGACTATTCTTACAGAAAATATATTATATGCTTATACGTAAGAGCAATTCAAAGTTGAATTGAACACCAATGAAGCGATGTTGATATTTTAAGCAAATATCGGGCCATAATTTTTGATTTTTATAAAAATCAATTGATTGTATTTTGTTGGGAAAATATAAATGGTGGAATTGTAAAATTCCTTATACAGGTAAAGATGGTTAAATGGAAATTTTATCTTCCTTGAATAAATTTTTGCTGACGCCAAGCCTCGTAAACACCTACAGCAACCGCATTAGAAAGATTTAAACTACGGCTATTTTCCACCATGGGTAGCCGTAGTTTACATTCTTGTGTCAGTCCTGCCAGGATGCTGGGGGGTAAACCCCTGGTTTCGGGGCCAAACAATAAAATATCGCCAGCCTGGAATTGAGCCTCGCAGTAGTATCGAGTTCCTTTGGTAGTAAAAGCAAATATGCGTCTGCTGTTCATTTCTTTAAGAAAGGACGTAAAATTACGGTGCCGATGAACAACAGTCATTTCCCGATAATCAAGTCCAGCCCGCCGCAGTCTTTTTTCATCCATGTCAAATCCCAACGGTTCGATGAGATGCAGACGGCATCCGGTATTAGCGCAAAGGCGCATAATATTGCCGGTGTTGGGAGCGATTTCAGGTTCAAAAAGGGCGACTTCAAACATCCTGCAAAAGCTTTTTCAGGGAAGCCGGATCGGGCTTTGGAATGACGCCCCTTTCAGTCACTAACGCTGTAATAAGTTCTGCCGGCGTAATGTCAAAAACCGGGTTCCAGGCCTTGGCCAAGCTATCACTACGCCGGTAATATTCAGGAAGCAATTCCTTATCTTCTCGCTCTTCGATGGGAATCAATCCTCCTTGGGGCAGATTCCGGTCAATAGTGCTGGTTGGAGCCACCACCATAAAGCCTAAGCCGTGCTGGCGGGCCGAAACTGCAAGAGAATAAGTACCGATTTTGTTGGCCACGTCGCCGTTGGCGGCTATTCTGTCCGCGCCAACGATAACCCACTGTATTCTCCCTTGTTGCATCAAAAATGCCGCAGCTGAATCGGCGATAAGTGTGGCAGGGATTCGGTCTTGTTCCAGTTCCCACAAAGTCAGTCTGGCGCCTTGAAGCCAAGGTCGGGTTTCCGTGGCATACACTTGGATTTCATCCTGAGTGAAATTGCCTTGTTGTTTTAGGCTGCGGATGACTCCTAATGCAGTACCATAGCCTCCCGTGGCTAACGATCCTGTATTACAGTGAGTCAGCACGCCCTGGACTGTGCCGATTGTTTGTGCCCCCAAGGCCCCCATCTTGCGATTGGCTGCGATATCCTCCAGGTGGATTGCTTTTGCTTCTTTTAACAAGCGCGCTACTGGATCCTCTTCCAAAACTTCTATCAATTCCGCCATTCGGTTCAGAGCCCAAAACAAGTTGACTGCCGTGGGTCTGGAATGAGCCAAGCACTCGATTTCTGTTTTTATGAATTGTTTCCATTGATTGCCATGGTCTTGCCAGCACTGCCGCGCCGCCAACACCACGCCGTAAGCGGCTGCAATGCCGATGGCGGGGGCGCCTCGGACTTGCATGGTACGAATGGCTTCGGCCACTTGAGAAGCCTGGGTGCATAAATGATATTGAATCGCTTCAGGAAGCAGGCGCTGATCCAATATATATAAACCTTCTTCAGACCAACGCAGTGCACGGACTTGATCATGCTGGTGTTGAATAGCCGGGGTATCGTGCATTAAGGAAAGTTCCGTGCTAGATTAGACAGTTTCATTGATGGGTTTGGTTTGTTCATGGAACCGATTGATAGCCTTATTTTCCCCCGCTGGATTATACCGGTGGTCCCTGCCGGAAAGCGACTGCTCGATCATGCCTTGGCTATCCGCGCCGGCAAAATCGTGGCTCTTTGTCCCCGCCAGGAAGCGGAAAGCCGCTTTCTGGCCAAAGAGAACATTGCTTTGCCCAATCACGTCTTGATTCCCGGATTTGTTAATGCCCACACTCACGCTGCCATGACATTGTTGCGGGGCATTGCCGACGATCTGCCCTTGATGGAATGGCTCAACGAACATATATGGCCCCGGGAACTTCGCTGGGTGGATGAACATTTCGTCCGGGTGGGTACCCGTTTGGCCGTGGCGGAAATGCTTCGTTGCGGCACTACTTGCTTTAATGACATGTATTTCCATCCGGATGTGGCCGCCGCGACTGTCAGGGAAATAGGGATTCGAGCGGCACTGGGTTTGATTTTCGTGGACTTCCCCACACCCTGGGCCACCTCGCCGGAAGAATACTTTGAGAAAAATACCCATTTGCTGCAATCCATGCCTGCTGACGATCATATCACTTGGCTTTTGGCTCCCCACGCCCCTTATTCGGTGAGCAATGATATGTTTGAGCAAATTGGAGATTTGTCGGCCCGCCACAAATTGAAAATTCACCTGCATTTGCATGAAACCCAGGCGGAAATCAACGAAAGCTTGGACCGATACCAACAACGGCCATTGGCCCGGTTGAAGCAAATAGGTTTGGTCAATGACCGATTGATTGCCGTTCATATGGTCCATTGTGACGAGGATGAGCTCACTGTGATGGCAAATTCGGGAGCAGGGATTGTTCACTGTCCACAGTCCAATATGAAATTGGCCAGCGGGTTCGCTCCCGTCAAACAATTTCTGGATGCAAGCATTTCATTGGCTCTGGGCACCGACGGTGCGGCCAGCAATAATGATCTCGATATGCTCGGGGAGATGCGTACGGCGGCATTACTGGCGAAAGGCGTGGCGGGAGATCCAGAAGTCCTGACCGCGGAACAGGCATTAGCCATGGCGACGATTGAAGGTGCCCGGGTAATTGGATTAGACAGCGTGATTGGCTCTCTGGAGCCTGGCAAATGGGCGGATTTGGTGGCGATAGACCTATCTGCGCCGGAGACTCAGCCTGTTTATGATCCTGTTGCGCAAATTATCTACGCTGCCGACCGTCAGCAAATCTCCGATGTGTGGGTCGGTGGAAAACACTTGTTGGCGGACCGCCAATTGACCACTATCGATTGGCCATCGCTGGCGGGCGAAGTCGCCGATTGGCAAATCAAATTATCACAACCTTTATGAAGCTATGATCTCAGATAACGTCCACTTGGAAGAAATCGCAAAATTTGGTGCCCAAGCCGAGCGCTGGTGGGACCCTACCGGAGAATTTAAAACCCTGCATCAAGTCAATCCCTTGCGCATGCAGTTCATTAAGGAATTTACCGAAATCAAAAAGCAAAGAATCGCTGATGTCGGTTGCGGTGGCGGAATATTGAGCGAAGCCTTGGCGCGGGAAGGTGCAAAAGTGCTTGGTATCGATCTTAGCGAGGATCTAATCAATGTGGCCGACCTGCATGCCTTGGACGAAGGGGTGACCGGCGTCGAATACCGCACCATTTCCGCCGAAGAACTGGCGCAGGAAATGCCGGAAAGTTTTGATGCGGTGACATGCATGGAGATGCTTGAGCACGTGCCCCGTCCTGCCTCGATAGTTGCTGCTTGTGCCAGGTTGGTGAAACCGGGCGGCAAAGTGTTTTTTTCTACCTTAAACCGCACGTTGAAGGCCTATGCCTTGGCAATAGTCGGCGCAGAATATATTCTTAATTTGATACCCAAAGGCACCCACGAATATGAAAAATTCATCCGTCCCTCGGAATTGACGGCCTGGGCCCGGGTGGCGGATCTGGAACCTTTGGGAATTCGCGGGATTGAATACAATCCAATTGTGAAGCGTTTCCGCTTGGGAAAAGATATCGATGTCAATTACTTGATGGCATTTGAGAAAACAAGTGGCTGAATTGACTGGTATTTTATTTGATTTGGATGGCACGCTTCTCGATACGCTGCCAGATCTTGCTTTTGCTCTCAATAGCGTGTTGCTTGAAGAAGGCCGCCAGCCTTTATCTCCGGGATTGATCAAACCCGCGGTTTCTTATGGTGCTCCAGGCATGGTTAGGCTGGCTTTTGGTGAATCCCAGGATCAAGAAGTGTTCGCCAAGCGCATGGCCAAACTGAGAGAAACCTATAGCGATCATGTCGCCGAGCGTACCCGTCTTTTCGATGGGATGGACAAAGTGCTGGCAGAAATCGAAAAGCGGGGACTGGTATGGGGCATCGTTACCAATAAACGACGTTACTTGACCCAGCCGCTTCTTGAGCAACTGGGGTTAAACCAGCGCGTAGCGTGCGTCATCGCCGGCGATGATACAGTCAAGGGCAAACCCCACCCGGAACCTTTATGGACCGCTTGTCAGGCCATGAACGTTTCCCCGGCCCATTGCGTTTATGTGGGAGATCATGCCCGAGATATCGAAGCAGGTAAACGGGCTGGGATGGGCACATTGGCTGCCGCCTACGGTTATCTTGCGCCAAACGAAGATCCCTTTTCCTGGGGCGCTGATGATGTGCTGCAAACGCCAGTCGATCTTCTCCAATGGCTGTCTTGACACTGCCAACTCCGGCTGGTGATACCTTGGCAGGCCGGGTGATTGTCATCACTGGCGCTGCCGGGGTATTGGGCAAGGTGGCCGCTAAAGCATGTGCGGCCAGTGGTGCCCAGGTGGTGCTGCTGGATAAGCATATTCCGGGCCTGGAATCGCTGTACGATGAAATCCAGGCCGAATTCCCAGAATCACGGCCGGCCATATTCCCATTGGATTTGCTTGGCGCTACCCCGGCGCATTATCAACAACTGGCCCAAACACTTAAAGAACATTATGGCAAGGTAGATGGGTTGCTACACAATGCCGCCACCTTGGATTTCCTGGAGCCTGTCGCGTGTTTGGAACCGGAGCGCTGGTTTGGCTCGCTGCAAGTCAATCTCAACGCGCCTTATTTACTCTCCCGCAGTTTGTTGCCGCTCTTGCAGAAAAGCGAGGATGCCAGCATTGTGTTTACATCTGATGCCAGCGCCCGGCAAAACAAGGCTTATTGGGGTGCTTATGGGGTATCAAAAGTGGCATTGGAAGCATTTGCCAAGATTTTGGCGCAGGAATGGCAGGCCAATGGTAAAATCCGATCCAATATTTTGATCCCAGGGCCGGTTAGAAGTCCCCTCCGTCACCGGGCTTTTCCCGCCGAGTCTAAAAAAGACTTGACCGATCCCAATTCCTTAGTAAAACTCTATGTTTATTTGCTCAGTTCCCAAAGCCGGGAAATGAGCGGCGAAACCTTTATTTTTCAAGACGAGGATCATGTATTACGGTCAAGGTGAAAGTATCGTTTTGCAGCGGGACGTGGAAGCTACGCGGGTGCCTGATGGTCATACCGTCGACTTGCACAAGGACGAAATTGTCACCATATACCAGGCTTTGGGCGGCAGTTACACGGTTTTGACCGATGATGGCACCATGGCCAGAATCAGCGCCAATGATGCCGATGCCTTGGGTAAAGAACCGCCGGTGATTGCTGGTCTCAAGGAAGGTACCGATCCCGATACCGTCAAACACAACGTTTGGGAAGTGCTAAAGACCATATACGATCCGGAAATTCCGGTGAATATCGTCGATCTTGGGCTGGTGTATCACGTCCGGGTCACCCCGGTTGAGGAAGGTAAAAACAAGGTTGAAATCGTCATGACTTTGACCGCTCCCGGATGCGGCATGGGACCTGTGATTCAGCAAGATGTGGAAATGGCGGTTAAAAACTTGCCTGGTGTGGAAAGTGTCAATGTCGAGGTAGTCTTCGATCCTCCCTGGTCCCGGGAGATGATGTCGGAATCCGCCCGGCTTCAATTGGGGATGGTGTGAAATACATGGGTTTCCGTTTTCTCTATTGAAACAGGTGAAGGATGGGTGTCACCCCCAGGGATGAAATGTGGATGCGGCGGGCCTTGGCCTTGGCCAATGAGGCAATGCGGCACCGGGAAGTGCCGGTGGGAGCCCTGATGGTCAAGCGGGGAGAAATAATCGCTGAAGGCTTTAACCGCCCAATTGCCAGCCATGACCCAACTGCCCACGCGGAAATCGAGGTATTGCGCCAGGCCGCTTATCACCTGAAGAATTACCGTCTCCCCGGTACCACGCTCTATGTCACTCTGGAGCCCTGTCCCATGTGTCTGGGCGCTATGATTCATGCCCGCATCGGTAAATTGGTCTACGGCGCGGCCGATCCCAGGCAAGGTGCTGCTGGCACTGTTTTTTCCATTCACAACTCAGAAAATCTCAACCACCGAATCCCGGTCGTTGGAGGCGTGCTGGCACAAGAATGCGGCCAACTGCTCAAGGATTTTTTTTCTGTGCGGCGCACTGAAATAGCCGAGCTAGGTACTCGATGACTACCGGCTGGGTCCGCCAACACCCAATCAAGAAGGGCTAGGGGAAACTTATAGGCTACACAAATTGCATTGGCACAAGAATCAAATGGGTGCGGGAGCTCGTTTGGGAAAAATAGCTGATTCGTCATTTTTTATGGGTTGGGGTGATGTATTTGAACCCAAGGAACGGGTTTTAGGCTTATCTATCAGCCATATCAATAAATCATAGTAATTGCGGATATTTTCCACATAGCGCACCGGCTCATGTCCCCTTGCATGACCATGCTTGGTGCGTTTATACCACTTCTTTTTGGCTAACAAAGGTAGATATCTTTTTACATCCATCCATTTATCTGGATTGCCTCCAAGGGATTGAGTCAATACGCGAGCATCTTCCAAGTGCCCAAAGCCGATATTATAGGCTGCCAGAGTAAACCAAGTGCGGTCTGGCTCAGGAATTCTGGAAGGAATCTTGTTTTTTAATTCTACCAAGTACCGCGTGCCTCCCAAGATGCTTTCACGCGGATCCAGGCGGTTTAGAACTCGAATTTGCTTGGCAGTTTGGCGGGTGAGCATCATTAGGCCACGCACCCCTGTTGGAGACAGGGCGTTTTCATTCCAGTGTGATTCTTGATAAGAAATTGCCGCCAAGAGGCGCCAGTCCATGCCATATTTTTGCGCGGCCTCTTCGAAATAACGACGGTAGCGGGGAAGGCGCTCTTTGATGTGCTTGCGAAAAGTGCAAATATCAGCGTATTGCATGCGATCCATGTGGCCGTAATAACGCTCCAGTAATTGTTCTAGGATATTGTTTTGCTTTAACTCTTGTAGAAATTCAACGGCTGCTTGGTAAAGCGTTCCATCATGCCGTTTGGAAAAAGCCCACGCCAGCGACCTCTTTGCACCTAAATCGAAGGCAGCCCTTAACCTGGGATAAAAGCGCCGGAGGGCGGAAAGTTGATTGGAATCGGCGACCGTATAATCGATCAACCCCGCATTGAGGATATGGATCAAGTCTTCTGAACTGTAGGTTTGGTTGGCTATCCATGAAAGCTGTGGAAATTTTTTCCGCCATCTTTCCAGGGTATCTATGTGACTGGATCCTGCCACCACTTCTAAAATCCCGTTCTGCAAATCGGTAATGGACTGGGGACGGCGCTGACTATCCCGGTAAACCAGTTGTTCGGTAACTTTCTGATAGGGTGGAGTAAAGCGCAGATACTGGCGGCGAACTTCAGTAACGGTTAATCCCGCGGCAGCCATATCGGCTTCTCCCGCAAGGATTTGCGCCAATAGTTCAGGAAACCGTTCGGGAATGATGAAAACCGGCTCTACGCCCAGCCATTCGGCAAATTGGCTGACCAAGTCATGCTCCAAACCCGCAAACTGGTTTCCTGCCTCAAAATAAGTGGTGACGCCGTAACGGGTCAACACTCTTAGTTTTCCTGAGTTTTTAACCCGTTCTAAGTGGGAAAGCATCGTCCGTTCCCGTAGAAGGGTCGATAAAGAGATAAGTAATGCCATTGCCACAATGATTCCGGCAACGATAAGGAAAGGACGAAAAAGAAAATTGAGATAGGATCTGGCCACTGTCAAAAGCCTGGCCCTACAGGCAAAGCTTTAACGATTTCTGACGCTGGCGATGCTGAATTGAAAATGACATCAATCTTGAAATCACGCACGGTCGCGCAAGCGCGTAATGACCGATTCAGTGGATGGGCGCACGCCACGCCATAGCCAGAAGGCCTCTGCCGCCTGTTCCACCAACATACCCAAACCATCTACGGCAATTTCCGCGCCTTGTACCCGCCCCCATTCGAGGAACGGAAGGGCTTTTTCCCCATACATAAGATCGTAACAAACACCACCTGGGGCAATGAGTCCGTTGGGCAAAGGCGGAAGCTGGCCGTGGAGCCCGGCAGCAGTAGCATTTAAAATCAAGTCGAATGGCCGATCTTGGAGCTGAGCAAAACCGCAAGCCCGGATGTTTCCAAATGAAGCAAATTGTTCTGCCAACATGACCGCGCGTTCTTCAGTGCGGTTGGCGATTATCACAAGCTTTGGATTTTGTTCCAGCAAGGGCCCGAGTATTCCTCGCGCCGCACCACCTGCCCCAAGCACCAATATGTTTTTATTTGCAAGAGCCAAGCCCAGATTTTCTGTCAAATCCCGCAACAGCCCCACTCCATCCGTGTTGTCCCCAAAGATCACAGAATCTTTGCGGAAAAGCAAGGTATTAACGGCATGGCTTAATTGCGCGCGCGGGCTCAAAGTATCCGCCAACCGAAAAGCTAATTCCTTTAAGGGCACAGTACAATTCAATCCTTGCCCGCCCCCTGCTCGAAAAGCGCCCACCGCTGTTTCAAAACACTCCGGGGGAACGTCCTGCCGGGAATAGTGGAGAGCTTCTCCGGTTTGCTCTGCAAACCAGGTATGGATTAACGGGGAAAGACTATGGGCAACAGGATGGCCAAAGACCGCATAATGATCAGGCTTTTTCATGGTTTTTTTCAGCCAGAAGCTGCCGTCGTTCCCGTTTGCCCCAGTAGATAGTAAATAAAATCAACGCCACCGCCAGTAAAACCACCAAAGGCAGGAACTGTTCCAGATAGGCAGTTAACATGGCCGTCATACCCAAAAATACGCCAGCCAAACTGAACCGCCAACCAATGCGAATACCGTCCAAAAATGTTGCCAATGCCAGAATCAAGAGAATGACTAAAGCAGCCGCTTTGCCATCGAGAAATTGCAAGTGGAGCAAAAAAAATACGCCAACTACGGTAAAAAACACCCCACCCCAATGCAAGAGTTGAAGCATAAGCAACTCGCCCAAGGATTGGCCCCGCACGTGGCCGTGCAAGGAAGCCTGGGCCCAACCGGCAATCATGGAGCCGAGACCGAAGATCGGAATCATGACTAACCAATACAAATAGGCATCTTGCGGGGAAAAGTCGCCAACGACTGCCCCACCAATGGAAAATAACAGTAACATGATAAGAACGGCTTCATCCAGCCACACGACTATCCCCGGTGGAGGAACCTGTTCCGCGACTGTAGAGTTGTTATTGGATTTGTTATTTTGCATGTCATTCCCAAATGTTGTTGGCCAATGGATCTTTCTGCAACCAACTGGCGACAGTCTTGGCATAATAAGTCAAAATTGCATCGGCGCCGGCGCGCTTGAATGCTAATAGTGATTCCATCACCACTTTTTGCTCTTCCAGCCAGCCATTTTCCGAAGCTGCCTTGAGCATGGCATATTCACCGCTGACTTGATAGGCAAAAACAGGTACGCCAAAATGCGCCTTTACCCGGTGAATCACATCCAGATAGGGTAGGCCCGGCTTTACCATGACCATGTCCGCCCCTTCTTCCAGGTCTAACGCAACTTCTCTGAGTGCCTCGTTGCTATTGGCTGGATCCATTTGATAATTGAATTTATTGCCTTTCCCTAAATTGGAGGCCGAACCAACAGCATCCCGGAAAGGACCGTAAAAGTAAGAGGCATATTTAGCCGAGTACGCCAAAATCCGTGTATGCATGAAGTGATTTTCCTCTAATGCAGCACGAATGGCGCCTATGCGTCCATCCATCATATCCGAGGGGGCAACGATATCGGCACCCGCATCCGCATGAGAGAGTGCTTGTTTCACTAAAACCGCGACGGTTTCGTCATTTAAAACATAACCGCTGTCATCAATCAAGCCATCCTGGCCATGGGAAGTAAAGGGATCGAGCGCCACATCGGTAATAATACCTAAATCAGGAACCCGGGATTTTAATGCCCGCACTGTG